>CAIWRB010000246.1 GCA_903914955.1 uncultured Chloroflexota bacterium
AACAGTGGGTGCAATTGGTGGTGGATGTGGAAGGCTATCGCGAACGCCGCGATAAGCAAGTCCGCCAGATTGCCCTGCGTATGGTGGATCAGGTTATCAAGACAGGGCGCAAAGCCGCGCTTGAGCCGATGACCGCCAGCGAGCGCCGTTTGATTCACATTGAGCTTCGTGGTCATCCGGCAGTCACAACTGAAAGCACAGGCGAAGAGCCGCATCGCAAAGTCGTTATTTTGCCGAAAGAGTAAGGTTTGAAATGATCCGAAAGATCGCCGAAAGGCGGTCTTTTTTTATCCTTTATCCTTGCACCCCTACGGTATAATTCATACCATGTTCGAACTTGTTCCCCTTCAGCCCGTGGATTATCTTGTAATAGGCCATGTGGCCGAAGATATTACTCCGACAGGCATCCAACTAGGTGGGACAGTTTCATATTCGGCATTGACCGCGCGAGCGCTGGGGTTACGTGTTGGCATTGTCACATCCTTCGGCGAAGCTGCGCCCATCCAGTCATTGGATGGAATCCCTATTGTCAATATTCCTGCGGAACATAGCACAACTTTTGAAAATGTAAAAACCGAAAGTGGACGCAGACAAACATTGCATCATCAAGCCTCGCCGATCCTGCTCGAGCACATTCCCCAAGCCTGGCGAAATGCACCGATCATTCATCTTGCGCCCATTGCGCGTGAATTGGAATCGTCACTGCCAGAAAAACTTTCAGGATCACTGCTGGGAATTACTCCGCAGGGCTGGATGCGCGCATGGGATGAAAATGGTCAGGTGACCGCCTGCGCCTGGGACGCGCATGCGAGCGAGCAGGCTCTCGGTCACGCTGGAGCTGTTGTATTAAGCGTGGAAGATGTCAGCCGCGATCTGGAACTGATCGAAGAGATGGCGCATCGAACAAGAATCCTCTGCCTTACAGAAGGAGAGGCAGGCGCGCTCTTGCACTGGAATGGAGATCGCCGCCGCTTTCGTCCGCTTGTTGTGAAAGAGGTGGATGGAACGGGGGCAGGTGATATTTTTGCCGCGGCGTTTTTTGTGCGTTTATATTCCACGCGAGACCCATGGGAAGCCGCCCGCTTTGCCACACAAATCGCAGCGCGCTCAGTAACACGAGTGGGTTTAGATGGAATTCCTACCGCAAGAGAAATTGAAGAAAGTTTGATGGAGGTATTATTGTGACGCGTATTTATACGCTCGTGAATCAAAAAGGCGGCGTGGGGAAAACCACGACCACCATTAATCTTGGCGCATATCTCGCCCAGAAGGGTCAGCGCGTTTTGGTTGTGGATCTGGATCCGCAGGCGAATGCAACCTCCTGCCTTGGCGTGGATAAACTCAGTGTGCAGGGCGGAACCTACGAGGCTTTGCTTGGCGATTCGAATATCATTTCATATGTTTTGTTCAATGAACGACTTAAGTTATCGCTGCTTCCGTCTTCGCCTTCACTAGCTGGCGCGGAAGTGGAATTAGTGGATGAGACTGCGCGTGAATTACGCCTGCGAAATGCGATCGGACCGCTCGCAGATAAATATGATTATATTTTGATAGATTGTCCGCCGTCACTTGGTTTGCTGACCCTGAATGGTTTGATGGCGGCTGTGGATGGAATCATCGTGCCAGTCCAATGTGAATATCTTGCGCTGGAAGGCCTTGGTCAACTGACTCAAACCATTGAGCGTGTACGTTCGCTTTTATTTCCTGAGTTACGTGTACGCGGCGTGGTGTTGACCATGTTTGACAGCCGTACCAATCTTGCCAATGATGTTGTTGCCGAAGTAGGCAAACATTTTCCCGATCAGGTGTTCAAGAGCATCATTCCGCGCAGTATTCGTATTGCCGAGGCCCCCTCGTATGGACTGCCAATATCGGTCTACGCGCCAAGTTCCGTCGGCGCTCAGGCATATGATGCGCTTGCGAACGAGTTATTGAAGAGTGATCAGAACTAACCACAAAGTGTCTCTAAGAAACATAAAGGTAAAACTATGGCTCAAAGAACCGGACTCGGCAAAGGATTGGAATCACTGATTCCTACTGGCGGGAAAACACCACCCCCCTCAACAGGCGCGTCAGTGGGTGGTGTTCAGCAGGTGGCGGTGGAAGCCATTCAACCCAACCCGCGCCAGCCGCGAATCCATTTTAAGGAAGAAGATCTGGCAGAGTTGGCCGCATCCATTCGGGAGCATGGAGTCATCCAGCCGCTGATCGTCACGCCAAAATCTGATGGGACATTTATTCTGATCGCGGGCGAACGCCGCTGGCAGGCTTCAAAAAAAGCAGGCTTGCGGACAGTCCCTGTGATCACGAGACAGGTGAGCAATCAGGAATTGCTTGAGCTTGCGTTGATCGAAAATGTTCAACGCGCTGACTTGAACTCAATGGAAGAAGCCGAAGCATATCGTCAGCTAGTGGAAGAATTTGGACTCTCTCACGATGCGGTCGCGAAACGCGTTGGTAAAAACCGCGTGACTGTTACGAACACGATCCGCTTGCTTAGCCTGGCTGATGTAGTCAAGCAATCTTTGGTGGATGGAAATATTACCGAAGGTCATGCGCGCGCATTGCTGGCGTTATCCACGCAAAAGGCGCAAGCTGCCGCGTTGCAGACAGTTGTAAATCTTTCCTTCAATGTGCGACAGACCGAAGAGTACGTCAGAAAACTCTCGGGGCAAAAACCGATCAAGCCGAAGAAACCAACCCGAAGCGCGGATGTGAACGATGTAGAGAAACGTCTGCAAAACAGCCTCGGCACAAAGGTCGCATTGAAGCACGGCAAAAAAGGTGGCACTGTCACCATCTACTATTATTCTGGCGAAGAGTTGGATGCGCTTCTCGAAAAATTGACATAATAAAATTATGAAACTCCTCTACAACGCAAATATTTACACTCTAGAAGAATCCCATCCAAAAGCGTCTGCCATATTAATTGCGGGCGGGAGGGTTATCGCTGTGGGTGAGAAGGCCGCTCTCGAATCTTTTGCGCATGGCAAAGTTGAAAAGCAGGATATGCAAGGTAGAACTATTTTGCCCGGTCTGACCGACGCGCATATTCACATCCAATATTATGCGCTGGGACTTGAAAAAATAGATTGCGAAACAAAAACAAAAGATGAATGTTTGCGCCGTGTGTCTGAGCGTGTAATGAAAGCAAAGCCTGGCGAGTGGATTCTCGGTCACGGCTGGAATCATAATGAATGGTCAAATGCCGGGTATTTGCCGACTGCCGCCGAATTGGATTTTCTCGCGCCAAACAACCCTGTGTATCTCACGGCCAAATCATTACATGCCGCGTGGGTGAACACCGCCGCGTTGAATCTTGCCAACATCACCAGCGACACACCCGATCCAAAAAATGGAGTGATCCAACGCGATGACAGTGCCTGCGCAACAGGCGCGCTACTTGAATCAGCAATGATGCTGGTCGAAAATATTATTCCCGAAGCCTCCATTCAAGAGATTGCAAATGCAATTGAAATTGCCCAACCAATTTTATGGAAAATGGGATTGACGGGCATTCACGATTTTGATCGCCGTGAATCTTTTATGGCATTGCAACAATTGCATAATCAGGGAAAGCTAAAATTACGCGTGAACAAGAATCTTCCCTTAGATAGTCTGGAACATGCTTTTGAAATCGGTTTGCGCACAGGCTTCGGCGATGACATGCTGTGGATCGGTTCCATCAAAGGCTTCATGGACGGAGCGCTTGGTCCGCATACTGCCGCGATGTTCCAGTCTTACAATGGTGACGTAGAAAACCGCGGCATCCTCAACATGGACGGCGAAGAATTATTTGAACACTGCCGCCGCGCCGCAGATGTGGGATTGAGCATGACCGTTCACGCCATCGGTGACCGCGCCAACCATGAAGTATTAAACGCTTATGAACAACTTCGTAAATATGAAACAGAAAAAAATTTGACGCACCTGCGCCATCGTATCGAACATGTTCAGGTTTTGCATCCCGATGATGCGCCGCGTTTTGCGCAACTTAATGTGATCGCATCCATGCAGCCTATTCACGCGCCATCCGACATGTTTGCCGCAGATCGTTTTTGGGGAGAGCGCTCCGCTCTTGCTTATGCCTGGCGGACTCAATTGAATCACGGTGCGCATCTAGCTTTTGGATCGGACGCGCCAGTAGAATCTCCCAACCCATTTTTAGGGTTACACGCCGCAGTCACCCGACGGAGAGCAGACGGCTCACCCTCTGCCGACGGCTGGTACCCAGAACAAAAATTGACTCTCTCTGAGGCATTATCCGCTTACACTATTGGAGCCGCTTATGCCGCCAATGCAGAGCAGCGCCTTGGCAAACTAACTGAAAATTACCTCGCTGATCTGATCGTATTGGAACAGGATATTTTCTCCATCAATCCTGATGATCTCTTAACCATGTCCGCTGTCGCAACGATGATCAATGGCGAATGGGTCTTACAATAAAGAACATTTGAGTAACCCTATGTCGCAACCCATTCCGAAACTTACCCCTGAAATGCTGATCCCCCGCCTGGGCGATTCCATCGTCCAGAAAGGATTAATTAGCGAAGAAGACCTCAAGAAAGCGCTCGCCTATCAGCAGGCTCAATTAGAAAAAGGCAATCACTATTTATTGGGTCAGGCATTAATGGATTTGAATCTGCTCGATCAGGATACGCTTGATCAGGTCATCACTGAACAAATCCTGCAGCTGCGCAATGCTTTGCAGGCATCCAATCGTAACCTTGAGCAACGCGTAAAAGAACG
>CAIWRB010000247.1 GCA_903914955.1 uncultured Chloroflexota bacterium
CGTGCAGGTCAATGATATGCTCGACGATCTTTAAGCCAAGTCCAAAGCCGAGGCGCGAATCTTCCTTGTCTGTTAGGATGGTTTCAAAAGGCTCGAAGATCAGTTCCTGATCTTCTTCAGATATCCCAATTCCCGTATCACGAACTTCAAACAAAATACTATCCCGTTCGATCGCAGCGCGGACAGTGATGATTCCCTTATCAGTAAATTTAGCCGCATTATGAATTAGATTTAACAAGGCCTGTGAAAGTCGCGCCGCGTCCGCTTCGATGGGTGGCAAGTTTTCTTCGAAATCATCTTCCAATGTAACACGGCCGTCCTTTTGCTCGATCAACTGGTCGGCAATAGACATAACGCCATCAAGAACTGCATAGATATCCACCTCTTCAAGATTTAACTCCATTCTGCCGGTGATAGTCTCAGCGTAATCCTGAAAATCATTGACCTGCACCACCAAAGGCATTAACGCCGCTTTGACATTTTCAATGGGATTATCCCTCTCATTAAGATAACCTTCCAATTCCTCAATTTTGTATAGGTCGTTGACATACTTCTGCACGTCGGCAAGTCCCATACGAAGGGTGGTGGACATTTTGTATAGAAATTCATTTTGCTTATTATCGTCGGCCATTTTTTACTCCTGAGAATCTGCTTGTATGTAAGCTGATAAATGTAAATTTTGTCTCAGGAAATTATACTTGTTAACTGTACCGTCCCGAAGGTTTTACTCAAAAACCTTCGGGACGGTGTTTACATTTTATTAAAGATTTAGTTCCCAGTAGCAGCAAACCATGCGCCGCCCGGGCTAGCCACAAAAATGATTGGCGCAATACAAGGCGATGGCAGCATCACGGTCGCTTCAATATCCGCATTACCCATAGCATCGGCGGGGAAGAGTCCAGTTGAAACATTAACCGTAGTTGGGTCTCCAGCAGCGTCCTTGCTCAAGCAGCTAACAATCGCCTTAAAGTTTGGGATCGGATTCGTGCCGGCAGGAGGAAAATTCGGTTCATTCGGGTCGAGCACCAGACCGCGAACTTTAATCTCGAGTTCACCATTGGCCTTCAATTCACCTTCAGCAAATTTAATAACCCAGGGACGTCCACCGCCCGGCACGCCGCGGATCGCATTCGTTGCACCTGTAAATGGACGAGGCACACCGACCATGCTGTTGAATTCCGTGATCTTGGATTCACTTGCCTTCGCGACTGAAGCAGCCGAACCTGTCATGAAAAATGCGCTCAAAACAAGCGCTACCGCCAACATACCGATAAAGTACTTTTTCATTTTTATCTCCTTATTCGATTCTATGGATTTGGGTGAATTTATCACCTGTCATTTAACCATACGCCAGCAAATCCATTTTTGGATTTGGAAAACAGAACCGCTGAATAAGTTGGTATGCATAATGATGCAAATTCGGTACAATGGAGCAGTGTTAAATTTGGATGATACTCAACTGGCGTCGCAGGTAGCTCAAGGTGATGAACGCGCCTTCCTTACGCTCTATGACCGTTACGCCAGTCATGTCTACGCTTTGACCATGCGGATATTTCGCGATGCCAATCTGGCCGAAGAAGCCACGCAGGATACATTCTTAAAACTGTGGAGCCGCGCCCGATTGTTTCGGGCAGAACGCGGGTCCCTGCTGCCCTGGCTATTGACCATCGCACGGCGCACCGCTCTTGACCGTCTGCGTCTGGAAGGCCGCCGTCCCACTTTATCCACTGCAGATGATCCCGAAGAACTTTGGCAAACCATCCCAGATGCCAGCACGCTGCCCGATGAAGCCCGCTGGCGCAGTATGCATCTCGCTGTTCAATCACTTTCCCCCGAACACCGTCAATTGCTTGAGCTCGCCTACTATCAGGGATTAACTCATACTGAAATTGCAGAGACACTTAACTGGCCGCTTGGCACAGTCAAAACCCGTTTGCGCGCCGCCATGGAACAACTGCGCCGCGAATGGGGCGAGCTATAAAACCAAACCTTCCATTTATGACGTATTCTTATTGGAGTAAGCCGCATGACTCAAGATCAAATTGACGACATCTTTCGTGAGAATATTCCCGCTTATGCACTCGATGCATTGGATGTGGAGGATGCTCGCGCGGTGAAGTCACACCTGCAAACATGCGCATCATGTCGAACCGAGTTGGCTGAGTACCGCGCTTTGAGCGAAACCCTGCTGATGATGACTCCACCGAAAACCCCGCCCGCCGCGCTTCGCCGCCGTTTGCAGGGACAGTTGCCATCCGCACAAAAAAGATCATCTCCCCGTTTTGTTTGGTCATTCAACCAACTTGCGCTGGGATTGACTCTCATCATATTACTCGCACTTAATGTATCTTCCTATCTTCAAATCCGAGCCCTTCAAAAACAGCAGGTCCAATTGGCAAGTCAGCTTCAAAACGGACAGGCCGCGATTGCCATGCTTGCCTACCCTGACACAGAATCATTACTCATCAAAGCGGATAATATCTCCGGCACTCTGCTCGTTGACAAAAGCCGCAACATCGCCATGATCCTCGTTTGGAATCTGCCGCAGCTTGACTCCACTCAAACCTACCAGGCATGGCTGATCGACCCGCAAGGCAAACGCACCGACGCAGGAATCTTCCGCTCACAACCAAGCCAGCCTTATACATCTGCAACCATTTTTTCCGCGAATGATCTGACGAATTTTGTTGGCATCGGGGTAACCATAGAACCCTCCGCAGGCAGCCCCCAGCCCACTGGTCAACGTGTGTTCAAAGTTGATTTCTAATTTCTGCACCATACATCCGTCATTGCGAGCCGTCGCTTTTGCCCTTTGGCGGCGAAGCAATCTCAGAATTATAGCTGGGATTGCTTCGGGCAAGAGCAAGAATGCCCTCGCAATGACGGAAAATCCTTATTCCTGAAACCCCGTCTTATACAATTCAAAATACATGCCCTGCCTAGCGAGAAGTTCGGTATGCGTGCCTTGCTCGATAATCCTGCCATCGTGAATGACAACGATTCTATCTGCACTGGTGATGGTGGACAACCTGTGCGCGATCACAAAAGATGTTCGTCCTTTTAATAATTTTGCCAGCGCGGCCTGAATAATTTGCTCGGTCTGAATATCCACTGAGGATGTGGCTTCATCGAGAATCAAAATTCTTGGGTCAGCCAGTAACGCACGCGCAAATGAGATCAGCTGGCGCTGGCCGACACTCAATAGAACACCACCTTCTTCTACAGAAGTTTCGTAACCATTTTTCAGGTTGACAATAAACTCATGCGCGCCAACGGCTTTGGCGGCGGCAGCGACTTCCTCATCGCTGGCTTTCAAACGCCCGAATAAAATATTTTCCTTCACAGAACCATTGAACAAAAACGGATCCTGCAAAACCATTCCCATTTGTTTGCGTAGTGATTGCTGGGTGACTGTTCGCAAATCAAAACCGTCCACGCGCACGCAGCCTTCGGTTGGGTCGTGGAAGCGCGTCAACAATTTGACGATGGTCGTCTTGCCAGCGCCAGTTTCTCCAACAAAGGCGACGGTCTCACCAGAATAGACATCCAGATTAATTTGATCGAGAACTAAAGTTGGATCGTCGAAATAATGGAAGGAGACCTTTTCGAATCGGACTGCGCCGCTAATTGATCCCATTTCTTTGGCATTGTCTGCATCCCGAACCTCGATCTCAGTATCCAGCAACGCGAGAATTCTTTCTCCGCCCGCCATCGTGGATTGAAGCGTGTCGAAGCGGCGACTCAGGTCGCGAATAGGCTCAAAGTAACGATCAATGTATAAAACAAATCCAACCAAAACCCCTGCCGTGATCGACTCGCCAAGCACCGCTGTTCCGCCGATCCAGATCACAGCTGCGGTTGCCAGCGCGCCGAGGATATCCACAACGGGCAGGAAGGATGCGGCAACCTTCGCGGCGTGGATGGCGGTTTGTAAATGATAGCGATTTGTGTAATCACGGAAGAGATAATAATTACGTCCCTGACGGCTAAAAGCCTGCACCACCCGCACGCCGTTGATATTTTCCGCAAGCACCGAGTTTACCCACGACACCGCCGCGCGCACTCTGCGATATGCAAAACGCGCAGTGCGGCGATAAATATAAGTCGCCAATATCATGAATGGAATGGTGATGAAGGTGAGCAGTGAAAGTTTTACATTCAACGCCAACATGGCGACAATAATTCCGACAATGGCAAACAGATCACGCGCAATGGCAAGCACTGCCCAGGTAATGAACTCGCGCAGAGTTTCGACATCGTTAATGACACGCGTGATGACACGTCCCACTGAATAGCGGCTATAAAAACTCAACGACAGATTTTGCAAATGCTCGAACAGCATTTTACGCATATCGTAAATAACGGACTGCCCAACCTGCGCCATAACATTCACGCGGATGTAAATAAAAGCCCAACGCACAACGGCTGCACCGAGATAGATCAAAACGGTATTACGCAAAACTGCGAGGTTGCCCGCCACGAGGCCGTCGTCAATGGCTACTTTTACAAGGTATGGGCCAATGACCGAGGAGATCGTCGCGCCAAGCATCAAGATCGCAGACAGGATCATCTTCCAGGTATACGGCGCAAGGAATCCAAAAAGCCTCTTTGCAACTTGCGGGTCAATCGCCTTGTCGTAGAGTTCTTCCGATTGGGTAACGTAGGCAGGAGGGGTGATTGTCATAGTTAAGGTTACAGGTTTGAAGGTTGCAGATCGTTTTGAGTTAATTCGAGGTCGTGAATATCTTTGTAAAGGCCGCCTTGATTTAATAACTCACCATGCGTACCGCGTTGAACGATGCGGCCCTGATCCATCACGATGATCATATCTGCCCGGCGGACGGTACTGAGACGATGCGCAATTACAAAAGTTGTGCGGCCTTCCATGAGGTTGTCCAATGCTTCCTGAATCAATTTCTCTGTTTGTGTATCCACACTCGAAAGTGAGTCATCCAAAATCAAAATGCGCGGATTCATCAACAGAGCGCGGGCAATCGCCACACGCTGACGTTGTCCGCCAGAGAGCGTGACTCCGCGCTCACCGACCATCGTCTGATAGCCTTTGGGAAAACCTGTAATAAATTCATGTGCCTGCGCAGCTTTTGATGCGTCGATAATTTCACTTTCAGTTGCATCGGGACGGCCATAGGCAATATTCTCACGAATGGTATCGGAGAATAAAAGCGAAGTTTGAAGCACTATGCCAATTTGCTTTCGTAAAGAACCCAAGTCCGCCTGGCGGACGTCCACGCCGTCCACCAGCATCGCGCCATCAGTGACATCGTAAAAGCGCGGGATGAGATTTACTAAAGATGTTTTACCAGAACCAGTTGGACCGATCAATGCTACAAGACGATTCGGCTCAACCTTCAAGTTGATATTTACCAGAGAAGATTTAGTCTCATCTTGATATTTCAGTGCAATATCGCGGAACTCCACTTCGCCACGCAATGTGGAAAGTTGAACTGCATCCGAAGGAGCAGGTGACGCGATCTCTGAAGGAGTATCCAATATTTCGAGCACACGTTGCGCGCCCGCACTGGCTTCACCTGCGGCGTTGACCAGCCAGGTTAATTGTTGGGCTGGCGCGGCAAGCATCAATACATAGGCATTGAAAGCGACAAGTTCACCGACTGTCATGATCCCATTTAAGACCATTCGTCCGCCAAACCAGAGAATGAGAATGGTGCACAACGTCACCAGGAAATCTGTGCTTGGCATGACCTTGGACCATTCGCCGATAATTTTTATCCGCGCGTTGTAATAGGCGCGATTGGTTTCGTCAAAACGGTCGATCTCGTGCGCTTCGCGCGCAAATGCGCGGATGACCTGCGCGCCTGTTACATTTTCCTGCAAGCGGGCGGATAGGTCACCAAGAACAGTATCCACTTTAAAGAACAACACTGTCACAAGATCGCCGAAAACAAAGGTCATCCACACTAAAGGAATGATCGGCAAAATGGCGATGAGGGTCAACTGCCAATTTGTGGAGAACATAATTCCCAACGCGCCGAATAGAATAAATATCAATTGAGTCAACTCCACGATGGAGCTGCCGATGAAGTTCTGAACAGCACGCACATCTTCGATACAGCGCGAGATCAGCTGTCCCGTTTGGGCATGGTCGTGATAAGAGAAGGATAAATTCTGGATGTGGTCGTAGAGTCGGTTGCGCAGATCATGGCCAACGCGCGCACCGATCCACTCGGAAACAAATCGTTGAAGCGCTGCCAATCCCGCTGTCGACAGACCAAGCATCAGCAGAATAAGAGCCGAGCGAATTAATAGTCCAACCTCGCGCAAAGCCAGTCCCTGATCGATCACATCCCGAATAATCCGAGGGACATACAATCCGAAGGCGGTCAAGATAGCGAGATTGAGCGCAGAAAAAAATATCTGCGGCATATAAGGTTTGATGAAGGAACGAAGTCGAAGGATGTGCATGGCTTTTATAATCGCGGACAATTAGCATACCACGAAGAAAGAAGTTGAAACAGTGATTTTCGTCAGTTGTAGCAATCAACATTCTCATCTATACTATTTTTATAACCCTACAAAAGGAGCGAGAATGACAGAAGCACGAAAGAAGATCACTTTACCGTATTTGTTCAAAAAGGTCGCGGATAAAGAACCGATTACCTGGCTGACCTGTTACGATTATCCGACTGCATATCTGCAAGAACAGGCGGGTATTGAAATGATTTTAGTGGGCGACAGTCTCGGTATGACGATGCTCGGTTTCGACTCTACTCTGCCAGTAAAAATGGATGACATGATCCGCCATGCGCAGGCTGTCAGGCGTGGCGCGCCGGCGGCTTTTGTCGTAGGCGACATGCCATACATGACGTATCAAACTTCGATAGAAGATGCGATCCGTAACGCTGGCAGATTTATGGCAGAGGCTGGCTGCGACGCGATCAAACTCGAAGGCGGCGCAGCGATGGCCGGCCGAATGAAAGGCATTGTGGACGCGGGCATTCCCGCCATCGGACATCTCGGACTCACGCCGCAATCTGTCTCCGCTCTTGGCGGTTTCCGCTTACAAGGGAAATCTGCCTTGCTGGCAAAGAAGATCGTCGACGATGCAAAAGCGCTTGAAGAAGCTGGCGCATTCTGCATTTTGCTTGAACTTGTCCCAGACAGATTATGCAAACTTATTATGGAACGCGCAGAGAATTGCATCATCATGTCGCTCGGCGCTGGTCCCGACGCGCATGGACAATTATTGATCTACCACGATATGTTCGGGTTGTATCCCAAGTTCAAACCAAAGATGGCGAAGGTTTATGGCAACGCGGGTGAAGTAATTCTCAACGGCTTAAAAGACTATCACGATGAAGTCATCGGCGGACAATTCCCCATGCAGGAAAATTATTTCGGGATGCCGGATGAAGAATTTGAAGAATTGAAAAAGATGTTGAAATAACATTTCGCTGCGAAGGCGGCGCTCTTCCACCCAAATCAACTTCCATAAAAGTGGAGATTGATTTGTCGCAATGACCTAATGCAAAAGGAGACTAGCATGGCAAACATGCAAAAATCGCTCAAGATCTCGCCTGATAAACTCAAAGCCTTCAATTCGGTTTTACTTGACCCCAATTCACAAGTGATGAAGGATTTTTTGGCGGTGGTGGCGAAGTATGGCACGCCGCAGGAGATCAACAAAAAACATCGCGCAGCCCGCAAGATGGATAATTTATTCAAGCTGGTCGAAGCTAAGAATCCTGATTACATTAAGGATTTGAACTGGCTTATTGAACAACGTAATAAAGGCGCGTTCATCTCAGTCGCAAATTATCGCAAAAAAGTTTTAGGCGATGCGACAAACAAAATAAAGTTCAAGGATAAATACGCAGTCACGCTTGAAGTTTCTGCCTTGCAATATTTTCCGTGGGTGCGCGTGATGGCAGAGCAGGCGATTGCAAATCAAACACTGATGCCTGGGCGCTATATCGCAGTTCGTAGAATGAAGGAATCCGAAGCAGACGGTGACTTGCCCGCGATCGTCGCCGCGCTCGATATTATTGGCGCGTCATTTGTGGAAACACTGGATACTAAAGGCACCGACGGATCAAACCCACATCTCGGCGGACCGGCCACCATCACAGGCTATTTTGGTGGAATCGGTCAACCCAACGAACATGCCCTGCAATGGCTGGATGAATTTTTATACTACTACACCAATTACGGTGTACAGCATGTTCTCAACTTCAATGCGGGCACGATCCTATTGGCATTCCTGCTCCACCGTTTGGGAGTGGATATCCAATTCAAGATCTCAGTATTTTTCGGCGCGGACAATCCCTATAACGCGTTGTGGATTTTGACAATGGCGAAACTGCTCAGCCGCGACGACGGCACTTCCCCGCTGATCGGATTTAACTGGTCGAACTCGGTCAATAACCAGACGATGGAACTGACTTCCGACTTTAGAAAGTCACTTGGCTTTGAAAAGATCGTGCGCTTCGAACATCACATCACCGAGCCGCAGAAGAGCATCGTCATCCAACCCTACGATCGCCGCGCTGAGTTAGTGGAGCTGGCAGACCATGTCGCCAACATCGCTGCGAAACACGAAGGCGGCGACCCTGAAGTGGACGTTACCCGCGCGCATCAATCTGACATTTTGGATTACTTCCGCGAGAAGAAGGAAGTCATTGAATCTGGCGATTGGGATAATCTGCAGCAGAACTATCTCGACAAAGTCGCTGCATGTAACCACTCCGCATGGGATCTGACAAAGGCTGGATTAAGTTTTATCGCAGCAAGGAATCTGCACAAATAAATAATTTCAGAAAACAAAAAGCGGTCATCCGAAAAGGTGACCGCTTTTGATTCAAATTGAAAAATAAAGCTACACGTCTACTGAAAGACTAGTGAGCGTATGCGCAAGGCCAGGGATCGGCTGAATCTAGAGAGCTATGATCGCACCGGTGTTGACTATATTAATTGTTTCCACAACAGCATTGATCTTACGAGGCTGATGGACAACATCTTTTAATTTACCCGTATAAACCTTGATCATGACGTGTGCTTTCAAGGTTGCTCATTGTTAATTAACTTTTTTGGCCCGTAGAAATATGACCCAATAGACAGCGGCCACCAACACTGCTCCGCCTATAATATTCCCTATAGTAACAGGGATCAGGTTGTTGAGAAAGAATGCTTTCCAAGTAAGGAGTTCGAGCTTCGGAACTTTATCCCCGACCTTCGCCATAAACTCCGGATCAAAACCTTTGACCAGCAGTGCGTACGGTATGAAATACATATTCGCAATACTGTGTTCAAAACCAGCCGCCACAAAAGCCGTGATCGGGAATATGATCGCAAAGATCTTATCTATAGTTGTGCGTGCGCTATACGTTAACCAAACGGCGAGACAAACAAGCGCGTTACACAATATCCCAAGCGCGACTGCTTGAATAAAACCAAGATCACATTTTCCGACCGCAATCTTCAATGCAGTAATACCAACTGAATCTGAACCAAAGGTATATTGCTTTGTGAAGAACATTAATCCTGCGGTTGCAAGGGATGCGACAAAATTTCCAGTGTAAACAATAACCCAGTTCCGTAGAAGCGCGCGACCGGTCACCTTGCCACTAGCCCACGCCATGACGATCAAGTTATTACCTGTGAACAACTCCGCACCACCAACTACTACGAGGATAAGACCGAGGCAGAAAACCAACCCTGTCAACAGGCGAGTCAGACCATACGGCAAGCCGGTGGTGTACGCAAGTGCCCCATCCGCAGCAGCGACAGACATCCCACCAGCAGCGACGGTTGTAGCAAAGATCGCACCCAATGATATGAACGCACCGGCCAACAATGAGAGCATGAACATGGTAAATGCCGGCATTTCAGCTTTACGCACACCAAGATACTCTGCGCGCGTGGCCATTTCTGCGGGCAAAAGTGCATCAAATCTAATTTCACTCATAGCTTTCTCCTTATATAGTTTTATTTGTGATTTTTTTCACAACACAAGTATACCAAAATATTTATAACTGAATAGTTTGTTTGTAATGAAAAACGGGTGATATTAGTCCACAAATTCAAATTCTCTTGATGGCTCAAAAACAA
>CAIWRB010000248.1 GCA_903914955.1 uncultured Chloroflexota bacterium
TGTCATTACCCTGAACTGTAACAGTAATCGTGCATATTCCCGGCACGCCTCCAGCCTGTGAAGGAACAGTCCCTCCTGTCATGGTGATTGTTTGCGATGCAGGGATTGCAGTAATGATCCCACCAGTACATGTGGTGCTGGCGTTTGGAACAGGCGCAACCACAACGCCATTTGCAACCGTACCCGGCAGGTTATCAGTAAGCGATGTGTTGACTAGCGGAGACGGGTATGTATTTCGAAGTGTGATTGTCAGTATAGATAAACCACCCGGGTTAACCGTGGGTGGATTGAAGTCTTTAGTGACCGAGAGGTTTTCCGCACTATTCACGGTCAGCGTGTCAGTGAGATTGCCGGAAGGGTGGCGATTTTCATTATTCGATATTCCAGCGGGGGAAATGGTATTGGTAACAGTCCCGGGTGTGCTGCTGGTTACCCAAACATCGATCCGGCAGCGAGCTCCGGCAAGGATGGTTCCACCTGAAAGGGAAATGATGGCAGCTCCAGTGTTGGCAGTTAGCACACGAGGCGGTATCGCTCCACAGCCGCTTATTGCTGGTGGTGTTACGACGCCAAGAGAGTTTATATTGGTTATAGTGACGCCCAGTGGCAGGTTGTCAGTCATGGAAAAATTCGTCAGGTTCGTATCAGCCGGCGCAAAGAGATCAATTCTCAACCGTGTGTTTTGACCTGCATCAATTGGATCAATTGAAAATGATTTAACACTTCCAGCCATGCCGGTCCCGATTGCATACACACTAACATCCGCAATTGCTGGAATTCCATTAGTCAGAGTTGGGTTACTTCCGATGAAAACAGCACCTGGAGGGATGGTATTTCTATAAGTTGCGTCAGGTGCACTGGCTGTTGTGGTGACCTCGACAGTGATAGTACATGAGGAATTAGCTGGGATGGTGCCGCCAGTCAAAGTAACAGTAGTGCTGGTATTGGAAGGCGTTCCAGGGGCACAGGTTGTCGCAGAAGATGCGGCAACATAAGTCAGGTTGGAATTGGGAAGAACGGGTAGGGTATCCGTTAAATTCAAGCCAGTGTAATCAGAAGCCGTAAGGTTTTGAAGCGTGATCGTCAAAGTACTCGTTCCACCAGCTTGAAAAGATGTAGGATTAAATTGTTTGGCTATATTAATCGGCTGAACATTCAGGGTAGCACTGGCTGGGCTGGCATTCGTAACCCCTTGCTGGGTTACGATCGAGCCGGGGTTGCCGGGTCCAGCCGGGATGGTGTTGATATAAACACCCTGTGTAGCCGAGGTAACATTTACGGTAACCACACAGTTTAGGCCTGGGGTAACAGTCGCGTTGGTCAAAGCTATTGTATTCCCCCCGGCGGTCGCAGCCAATAAGGCAGAAACGCCGCAGTTGGTGAGTGGAGTTACTCCAACTGCGGGGGTAGCAAGGATGACATTGGCAGGCAGGGTATCAGTGAATGAAGTCCCGGTCAGATTTGTATTTGTATCATTATTATTGATCGTAATGGCTAGCGTACTGACATTTCCCATCGATATTGTGTTTGGCGAAAAACCTTTGCTCAATGTAGGTGGTACAACAGCAACGACGGTCAACGTTGCGCTTGCAGGAGTAGTGTTTGAAATTACTACGGGCGTTCCCCCATCATTTCCTGATGCCTTTAAATTATTCGCAGGAATTGTGTTAATCAGATTGCCGGCAGTAGTAGATGTGACATTAATTTCAACAAAACATTCACCGGGCACAGCGCCAATCTGGGCGGGAACAATCCCTCCGCTTAAAGATAAAGTGGTTGTATCAGGCACAGCTATAACGGAACCACCAACACAGGTAACGTTTAAGCCATTGGGGTTTGCAATCTTCAAACCCGTCTGTACACCGATCAGGTTATCTGTCCAGGCTGCGTTTGTTAATGGGAATGTGTTCGGGTTAAATATCGTAACTCGTAACACCGATGTTCCACCCGCATCGATCAAAATCGGGTTGAATTGTTTATTGATCTCTGCGGGAATGGCTAAAGCATAAACCGACTGCAGCGGGTACATGAACAAAGATGCAACCACAGTAATTAATAAAAATAAGGATCTGATTGTTTTAAACATAATTTACTCCTACTACTAATGTTCAGAGCCGACATTGGCACTGAACTCCTCGTTAATAAAAAAAGAATATGAAAACAGAAAACATACTTCTCTTCCCTCGAAGAATCTAGTATGTTTGGACATATATGCCTTATTTATTTTTTTCGTCAATTTTAGAACTTACGCAAGACTACAAAAACTACCACGAATTTCGCGGCTAATAAATTTTGAACTTCATAGATCCTATATTCAATAAATATCCGGTTTACGTCAATCAGCCATTATTTTCGACTAATCGCTAAAGATGATAATATTTGTCTATTTTATGAGAATAATATAAATATGTCAATAAAACTTGGATGATCTGTCTCTATGGCACGCGCCAAATTGTTGAAACCATTCACTACTGCTTTGCGTTTCTAACCTCATCCACCGAGTGTGGATTGACCAGTGACGAAATATCACCCAACTCCAGACCCAAATACGCCGAGCGGATCAGGCGCCTCATCACCTTGGCATTACGCGTCTTCGGCAGGTCAGAGACAAAAAGGATGGCCTTTGGCGCGAGCGCTTTACCCATCTCTGCAACTACCATTTTTATTAATTCCTGACGAAGTGCATCAGTCGGACTCAGCCCGGGTCTGGTCACTGCGAAAAGGATCAATTCGCTACCTTTGACCTCGTGCGGCACCCCGATGGCGGCCGCCTCCACAATATCATTATGCCTCACGAGAATGGACTCAACTTCAGCTGGTCCCAATCGTTTCCCCGCAATCTTTATCGTATCATCCGAGCGGCCAAGTATGTACCATAATCCGTCGCTGTCGATCGCAGCGAAATCACCATGCACCCAAATATTTTCCCAACGCGACCAATAGGTGTCAAGATACCGCTGGTTGTCCTTCCAAAATCCGCGGGTCATACCGATCCATGGCGATTTAATGATCAACTCGCCCACCGCGTTTCGAACAGACTCTCCGCTTTCGTCCACCACATCCGCATCCATACCGGGGCAGGCGGCTGAAAATGAGCATGATTTCAAAGGCAACAGCGGGTTTCCCATTACAATACCGCCGGAGATCTCAGTACCGCCAGAATAATTTATGATCGGGCGTTTGCTCTCCCCCACATGTTCGAACAGCCACATCCACGGGTCGGGATTCCATGGCTCGCCAGTGGAAGCAAAACACTTGATGGAAGAAAGATCATGTTTGGTAAAATGTCCATCACCCTGCGGAATCAACGAACGGATCAAAGTTGGCGAGACTCCCATTTGATTGATCTCATACTTTTCAACCAACTCCCATAATCGATTCGGCGCGGGAAAATCTGGAGCGCCGTCATAGATGAACATCGTCGCTCCAAGTAAAAGACTTCCAAATACCTGCCACGGTCCCATCATCCAGCCCATGTCGGTCATCCAATAAATAACATCTGATCTCGGTATGCTTTCGCTACTCGACCTCCACCCATGTACGTCGGTCCCGAAGGCCATATCCTGCGCGGCTTTGACGGGGAATCCGCAGTGTGTGTGGACGGCACCTTTCGGTTTTCCAGTTGTGCCGGAAGTGTAGATGATCATCAGCGGGTCTTCAGCGAAGGTGATCTCTGTCGAAGCAGTATCAAGCTGAGGCGCGATCAGATCGTGCCACCAGTGATCTCGTCCCGCTTTCATTTTCACATCCTGTCCTGTCCGCTTTAGTACGATCATATGCTTCAATGAGGCCACCTGATCGGCCGCCTCATCCGCTATGGATTTCATCTCTACAGCCTTGCCGCGCCGAAACGCGCCATCAGACGCGAATAACGCTTTTGCATTTGCATCCTGCAATCGCGAGACGATGGCGCCGGCACCATAGCCGGAGAATAACGGAAGAATAATCCCACCTATTTTCGCGATGGCAAGAAGAGCGGTCACGATCTCAGGAGTCATCGGCATGAAAATTCCAATGGCATCGCCTTTGCCGAAACCAAGAGAGAGCAATGCGTTCGCGGTTTTATTTACTTGCTTGTAAAGTTCTTCGTACGTTAAGGTTTTAGTGATCCCCTCTTCTCCCTCAAACACGACTGCCCTTTGATTTCTGCTTTCTGTATTCTGCCATTTATCCACACAATTATGGACAATGTTCATTTTCCCATTCACACACCATTTTGGGAATTGAATTCCATCGGTGAGATCAACGACATTTGTATATGGTTCGTAAAATTGAATATCCAAAAATTTCAAGACCGCATCTGTGAACCATGCCACATCATTAGTGGATCTCTGCATGAGTTCCTCAAAATTTTTTATCGCATGTACGCGCATGAAAGCAGTTAAATTCGCGTGCTCAATATGCCCGGGAGTTGGTCTCCAAACAATATCGCCGCCGAAAGAAAATTGTTCTGTCATGGATATGCTCCTCGCAAATTGGAATATCCAGATTTTATCTCAAAGCTTTGATTATTCAAAACTTGCGCCAAGTTATTAGAAAGGAATCAACTTTCACTTTGCCTCTCAAATGAAGCGAATTGTTGTTTTAGAAAAAATTCCATCCCGCCCAACAGGCAAAGGATGGAATTTTTTTGTTCTCACATCAAAATCATCGGCAATCAGCTGAGAGCTATAAATTGTATTGTCAGCGGCGCGTTACCAGAGCGAGGAATACCAACAAGATCAGCCCCAGACATGGAAGTATGGGAGGCTTCGGTGTCGGGGTCGGGGTATTTATTGGCCCCGTAGTCGCCGTGGATATATCGGCGGGCGCCACTACTGTGGGAGTGTCTGTGGCTGTTTCGGTAGCCGGTGGAGTCGAAGTGATCGTATCGGTCGTTGGACCCAGCAATGTAAAGGCGGAGTCTCCCGGCATGCTCTGATACAAGCCATCCCCACCGGGACTGGCTGTCTTGCGGAAATAACTTCCGTTTCCACCCGTGCCTCCCGCGATACCCCAATCAGGGGCACCATGTTGGAAGGCTTCGATCTGCATCCAATATTTGACGCCTGCCGTGGCTGTAAATGGTGTCGGTAGGCTAAATGCATAAGAATACATTGGCGTTCCGCCGACCACCCCAATCGAAACTTCGCCTGCCTTCCCCCCGGTTTGATATTGCGCCAGAGGCGGATTGATCACATCCGGTTGTAAGCCAGCGGCGCTGGAAGCAAATATCTTAATACTGAAGTCAA
>CAIWRB010000249.1 GCA_903914955.1 uncultured Chloroflexota bacterium
ATGGGTCTTCAGGATCTTTCTTTTTTCCTGCTTTTTTTGCCATGTGTTTTTTACCTTGGCGCTATTATATCGGAAGATCAAAATTTACCAAAGGCAGGGCTGGGGATGAGGAGGCCCATTAAAATTCTTTCATCCGTTCTGTGGTTGCAACCGCATACATTTGCCCGGTCTCATTCACCAGGGCGGTGGCGGTCATCCAAATATCCACGATGACGCCCCCTTTGGTGAGGCGCTGGGTCAGATACGGTTCCAGGATTTTAGCGCGGCTAAGCTCGATCGTCTCTTCTATGGCTTTTTCCCTTAAGGTTTGCGGGATGCGGTCGCGCACATTCATCGACAACGCCTCCGATTCACTCCAGCCATACATTCGCACCGCTGAAGGATTCCAGGCGATGATGCGTCCCTTCAGATCTTGCACGGTGATGGCATCGTGCCCATCACGCACAACCACTGCCAACCGCAGCAGATCTTTGGCTTTTCGCAGTTCCTCCTGCGCCAACTTATGCTGTGTGACATCCATTGAAAATCCGCCGACCGCTTCAGGCTTTCCATGAGCATCAGTAAGCGGAAACTTGACAGTATAGAATTGGTGCATCTCGGTCGGCGCCTCAGCCTCTTCTTCCTTACTCAAGGCGCGGCCGCTCTCGATCACCTGGTTATTATCAGCCTCGAACATGGCTGCCGTTTTTTCGCTAAACACCTGCGCCAGCGTTCTTCCGACCACCTGCTCGTTTTGAGTTGCAGTGTCAGCTTTCCATTGTTTGTTAACCATCAGAATGGTGCCATCCGCCGCCATCGCGTAGATCGATACAGGCGCATTATCAAGCAAATTATTGAGGAATTCTTCATTCCTCCTCAGCACCTCCTGAGCCAGCTTCATCTTTGTAATTTCCACAAAGGTGAGTACCGCGCCTTCGATCACGTTTTCGAGCGTGCGATACGGCTGGATGCGCATTGAGAACCACGCGCCATTCGTCACCTGTACTTCCAACTCTTTGGGGATCAGAGTATCCAACACCGTTTTCATATCCGCTATCAGGGTGTCATAGCCGATCAGGTTCGAGACGATGTGCCCCACAGGCCGCCCAACATCGCTCAGCAGCAGGGGAATGATCTGACTGGCGGTGGGCGTGAAACGCAGGACGCACAGTTGATGATCGATAAAGATGGTGGCGATACCAGACCCGGCCAGCAGGTTGCTCATATCATTGTTGAGCCGCGAAAGATCCACCACTTTGGTGCTCAGCTCAGAGTTGATCGTCGTCAGCTCTTCGTTTACCGACTGCAGTTCTTCCTTGGCGGTTTCCAATTCCTCGTTGGTTGACTGCAATTCCTCGTTAACAGATTGCATTTCCTCGTTCGATGATTTAAGCTCCTCGTTCGAAGTCTCCAGTTCCTCATGCGTGCTTTGCAGATATTCATCCTTGGTGCGGATCTCTTCCTGAAGCGCTTCTATGCGCGCATCAAGAACGCCCTTATCACTACCCGGAAGGGTCGGGTCAATAGCGGGCGGTTCCGGCTCTTCCTCAAGGATCACCAGATACAGCGGGGTCTCCGCTGAGGCTTCCGTGGGGAACATCATCGGGTAGATGCGCAGGCTAACCAGCGTAAAGTGGCTGTTGGTTTTGACCCGTAAACCAGAAACGAGTACGATCTCGTTCGAGGTTCTGGCTTTGTGAAGGCAAGTGGCCAACTCCATGCGCAGCCCTTCGCGCGCCATCTTCAAAATATTGTTGATACCTGCTTCTCCCGTCATGGGCTCCAGATACATTCCCGTGCGCCCGTGCAAATAGAGGATGTCACCGTTTGCGTTGACCAGCGCACCGGTCGGCGAGACATGCTCCAGAAGCGCGTGTTCGGTCAACTCGCGCAGGGACGGGCGATAGGTTGCCGATCTAATTTTATTTTCGTTCTCTCGTGGAACAGCCGCTTGCAACGCCGACATCGTTGGTAGAAAACGGCTTATGGCATTGCGTTGTGCGCTTTGAATAATTTCCTTGCGTTTATATATCTTCCATTTTCGATCGAGTGTGGAAAATAATTCTACAAACTCGCCTGTGGTTTCTGAAGTCCCCAAAAATAACATGCCATTCGGGTTAAGCGCGTAATGAAACAAAGGGATCAGTCTCTTCTGCAAGACGGCGCCCATATAGATCATCAGGTTGCGGCATACGAGCAGGTCGAGTTTCGAGAAAGGCGGGTCTTTGATCAGATCCTGCTCTGAAAAAACCAGCATGTCGCGAATGCCTTTGTGAATGCGGAAGGCGCTGCCATCCGGTTCGAGCTTAAAAAAGCGGGCCAGCCTTTCTGGCGAAAGATCGGCGGCGATGCTCGCCGGATAGATCCCGGCGCGCGCAATGGAGATCGCGCGGCCGTCAATATCGGTGGCAAAGATCTGTATCGTGTAATTGCGCTTGATCGCCTCCATGTGTTCCACCATCAGGATGGCGAGGGAATAAGCCTCTTCCCCGCTTGAACAGCCCGTTGACCAGATGCGGATCACACCTCCGACAGGCTTGTCAGAAAATAGGTGGGGAATGACCTGCTGTTCAAGCGCCAGGAACGCCTCCGGGTCGCGGAAGAAATTGGTCACGCCGATCAACAAGTCTCTAAAGAGCGCATCCACTTCAGACGTATTCTGTTGCAGAAATTTGACATAAATTTCCAATGAACTGATC
>CAIWRB010000250.1 GCA_903914955.1 uncultured Chloroflexota bacterium
ACCGTATAACTGCGTCGCTGCTTCGGGACCATCCGCGTGCGGCTGCCACCAGCCTGATTCGATGTAGGATGTCGCGCCATTGTCCCACTCTACGATGATCACGCCCGTATCATCCACATCAAAATCCTTGTAATAGGTTCCGATCTTTGCATATACCGAAACAGGTTTCGGATCGCCGAGTAAAAATCTCGCTGTATCCAAGGCATGAATTCCCATATCCGCCAGTGCTCCGCCACCTGATAATTTCCTTTGCGTGAACCAACCCGACGGCCCCCAATGTGTGTGCACGCCGATCCCTTTTGTGCGGATGATCTTGCCCAATTTTCCTGCTTCTTTTTTCAACCACAACACATCTGGATCAAAGCGCCAGCAATGTGCCACCATTAATTTCGCTCCGCTTTTCGCGCTGGCCTCCAGCATCTTCTCGGCTTCGCGTACATTCATAGCCATCGGCTTCTCGACCATTACATGTACACCAGCCTTCAATGCAGAAATCGCCTGAGGCGCGTGCAAAAAATTTGGTGTCCCGATCACCAGCGCGTCCACGCCGCCAGCCTTAAGCATTTGCTCGACCGTTTCATATTGATTCTTGATTCGGAACTTCTGCGCAAGAACATCCGCCTTATCCGAAAATTTTTCCACCACTACGGCCAACTCGACATCCTTATGAGCCTTCGCCGCTTTGGCATGAATGTTGATGATGTAGCCTGCACCTGCAAATGCAATTTTCATTTTTATGCTCCTTCTTTTCCATTAAATATATGCCACTTATGTCCAGTTAATGTAAAAAAACGTTCAAGCTCCGCTTTCGAAAAAGTTAACGTCGCCGTATTCACGAGCGGATGACAGAGAAATATTTCTGCCTGCCATATCTCCGAATCAATCCACAGCTCAACGTTATGTTCTGCGTCGTTTGCCAAACCCATCATCGTTACCGCACCACGCGTCACACCCAACAGATGCAGTAAATTTTCTTCCGACCCAAATCGCAAGTGCGGGGCTCCCAATTGCAAAGACAGGCTATCCAACTTCACCGTTTTTTCACAAGAGGTCACAGCCAAAAAAAATCTATGTCCCTTTTTGTCACACAGGAAAAGGTTTTTGGTACTCACCGCCGCGATATCCGAATGGTACAGATCCGCTTCGGCGCAGGTAAATACAGCGGGATGTTCAATACGTTGATAAGTGAATTGATGAGAGTCTACAAAATCAAGAAATTCTTTCTCTGAAGTCATCATGAAATTTTCTCATTCAAAGTATGCGCCAATCCAAAAGCCAGCCCGTGTTTTAGACAATATGCGGGAAGTTCCACTAAAGTATGTTCGATAACACTTTGAGGGATACGGTCCAATGGGATGTTACATGATTTGAGCGCCGCCTCAAGCAAACCAGTATCCTGCTCTTGTAACTTTGCCATCGTCATAATTCCCGGCCCGACCAGATCACCGTGGGGAAGTCCGTGTCCCATTTCGTTTTCGACCGCGTAGGCAAAATAATGTTCACTACCTTCTTCGGGGCGGGCGTGCCCAACCTGATTACAGAGTTGAACTTCCATGGCAAGACAATCGTAGAGCGTTTTGAGTCCATCACGGTCGCCGCGTCCCGCCGCTTCGGCGCAATCAAGGACTCCGCTCAAAATAGATTGGGAGTTGTTGTACACCCACGGGATGAATTCCATTCCCTCTGGATTTTTGTTTTGCTCGTGGGCAAACTTCCAATCCCATGCGCCCGTGGCAATAGACATGACGTCCGTGATTCCAGCGGCTCGGATATTTGATGGCGCTTTAGCGATGATATCCAAATCGAGGATCAAATTCTCGGGGACTTTTGTTTCGATGTAATAGACACATCCATCTTTGCGAATACCTGATGCAGCTGTAATGAACGCATCTACGGAAAGAGCGGTGGGCAGAACCGCAAGCGGAAGATTAAGCTTGGATGCGATGTATTTGGAAGCATCTGCGACAAGTCCACCGCCGACCGCATAAACGATTTCAAATTTTTGATCTTCTCTTGACGATTTAAGCTTGTCCCAATGAGTAGTGTTGGCTTCGATGACCTCAATTGTGTGAACGATATTCAATCCGCGCAGGGAGTCTTTGACGGCGTTCCATGCAGGTGTGGAAGTAATCAGCAGGACGGGTCGCTTCTCGTCAATTTCAGAAAAGGGCATCAGGTTTACGAGAGGGAGGTTGGGAAATTTGTTCATTGCAAGTCCATTCTTTTTTCTGTAATTCGATCAAAGAAAAGCAACCCTTCAGGATCGATTTCCACTTTGATGGTCTCTTTCGGTTTCATGTGTGAAACGCCATTGACGCGTGCCGTTACACAGCCGCCCTGCCAGTCCACAGTGACATAGGTAAACGGTCCAACAGGCTGAACCAGGCGAATCGCTGAGTCAAAGCCTTTTGAGCCGAGAGTCACGAATTCAGCGCGAATGCCCACATCCACGGCAGTATCAGGGATTTTGAAGGAAACAGGCAATGGAATGCCGGCTTCACCAATTTGAAAATGCAAACCATCCGCATTTACAAACGAGCCTGCAAAGATATCCATTTGCGGCGTCCCAATGAAACGTGCCACATATTTCGAGGCAGGTCTGGAATACACATCCTCTGGCGTGCCAAACTGCTCCAGTTGACCCAGCCTCAAGACTGCGATTCGATCTGAAAGCGACAGGGCTTCCTCCTGATCGTGCGTCACAAAAATGGATGTCACACCGAGGCGCTGGTGCAATTCCTTGATCTCGCCGCGTGTCTTGAGGCGCAGGGCGGCATCAAGATTCGAGAACGGTTCATCGAATAAAAAGATGGACGGTTCACGGATCACCGCCCGACCAATCGCGACACGCTGCTGCTGTCCGCCTGACAATTCACGCGGAAGGCGATGCATGAATTTATCCAATTCGAGCATTTCAGCCACTTTCCGCACCTTGTCTTGGATCTCGTTCTTTGGGCGTTTTCTCAATCGGAGCGAAAACCCAATGTTCTCCTCCACCGTCATATGCGGATAAAGCGCATAGTTCTGAAAGACCATTGCCACATCGCGCTCGAACGGCCCCAGGTGGTTTACTTTTTCCCCATTGATATGAATTTCACCTGAGGTCACATCCTCCAGCCCAGCCGTCATATTGAGCAGGGTGGATTTTCCACACCCAGATGGACCCAACAGAGTGACGAACTCACCCTCCTCGACCCGCAGGTTGATGTCGTTCACGGCGGTGAAGTCTCCGAATTTCTTGTTGATGTTGATAAGTTCAAGGGTAGCCATTATGCTTTGATCGCTCCTTCCACGAAGCCCTCCAGAATAAATCTGCGGAAAATAATTGCAAGCGCCACAACAGGGATGCTTGCCAAAACAGCCGAAGCAAGCATTTGCCCGTACAGCGTTTGATACTGACCCGAAAATTCCGCAATGGCAATGGATGCGGTCTTGACGTGAATGCGGGTGAGAATAATGGCAAAGAAAAATTCATTCCATGCTTCAATGAATGCGAAAACGCCAGTGGCAAACAAAGGCGGTAATGAGATCGGTAAAACAATGTATCGAAATGTTTGAAATGGCGATGCGCCATCCACTGCGGCGGCGCGTTCCAATTCCATTGGCACACTTTCAAAAAAGCCTTTCAAAATCCAGATGACAATAGGCAGGATGAATGACAGGTAAACAATAATGAGTCCGAAGTGCGTATCCACCAGCCCAGTCCGGCTCATCACTAAAAACAGGGGAATGACAATCACGATGCCAGGGAACATCTGTGTGGCGAGGATCATCATCAGGATGCGGCTGCTGTTCGGCATGTTCAAACGCGCCAACGCATATGCCGCCATCGAACCGATAACGAGTCCCACAGCGCTGGTAAAGGTTGCAATGATGAGGGAGTTGATTAAGCCTGAGACAAGCCCGCGGCTGGAAGCAAAAACGAGAATGTAATTCTCAACGGTGACGTTGGCTGGGTTCAGGTCAATGGGATGGGAGGTAAGGCTCGAGAGTGGCAAAAGGCTTGTGACCACCGCCCAGATCACAGGCCCAAGCGCAAGAAGCATGAAGGTGATCAGTCCAAAGCGGATGAAGAAACGGGTCAGGAAGCGCTGAATGATCGGCATGGCTTTCATCCTCCCTGTGCTTGAGGCTGACGCGGGCGCAAGGCGCGGATGTAAACCAACGCCAACATAAGCATTAATGCAAAAAGAACATTGGCGATTGCCGCGCCGTAGCCGATATCCAAATTACTGAAAGTCTCGCGCCACGAAAGATAATTGAGGAGCACAGTGCTATCGGCAGGGCTGCCCTTGGTGAGCACATAGATCAAATCGAATACTTTAAGCGCCCAAATACTTTGCAGGACGATTGAAATGACGAAAGTGGTTTTAATCCCTGGCAGGGTGATGTGTACGAACTGCTGCCAAGCATTCGCACCGTCAAGCCGGGCCGCCTTGTAAAGATAGGATGGGATGTTTTGCAAACCTGCCAGAATGAGCAATGCAATAAATGGCACTGCCTTCCAGATGTCTGCGACAAGAATCATATTCAGCGCCAGCCACGGTTTGCCAAGCCAGATAATATTTTCTTCGATAGCCCCAAGGCCACGCAGCGCTTGATTAAGGATGCCGTAATTAGCGTTGTAGATCCATTTCCACAGCACGGCATTGGCAACAGGGGCAAGCGCCCACGGCACAAGCAGAACCACGCGATAAAAAGCGCTGCGACCCAGGGGGTGATTGAGCATAAGAGCCACGAGTAAAGCCAACACTATAACTGAAACCACCTCGATCACCGTGTAGTACACCGAACGGAACAAAGCCTCACGAAACAAGTCTTTTCGAAGCAAATCTGCGTAATTATTCAACCCGTTGAATTCAAAACTTAGTCCCTGTCCCGCAAAACGGACTCGTAAAAATGAGAGCACCAGCGATGCAAAAATAGGATACGCCAGTACGATCAGCAAGACAAAGACGGCGGGCGCTACGAACCAAAGCCCCAGCCGATAGCGCTTGCGGTTGTATTCGTTGGTGGTTTGCATAATTCACTCATTCGTCATTGCGAAGGCGGTGGTTTTCCGCCCGCGCAATGACGCTAATTATTTATCCGCGTTTCTTCACGATCTCGATCACCTGGTCTGAAGCATTCTTGATCGAATCCGCCGCGCTTTGTGTGCCAGCCAGCGCCTTCTGAATTTCGACGCCGATGGCAGTGGTGACAGCGTTGTAATCAGGCGTGACATAGCTGTCATATGGATTCTTCGCCTGCTCCAAAACCACAGCGGCATTCGGGGCCGCCGCCTGCACTTCGGGGTCATTCAACACCGAAAGACGGATGGGGAGCCAGCCCGTATCCAGCACCTGGCGCTTCTGGACTTCAGCATCGAGATAGAACTCGATCAGTTTGCGCGCGCCTTCGGGGTTGGGCGAAAGACTGGTGATGGTGTAGGCATCCGTCCCGTCGATGGAGGCGGTACCAGCAGGACCGGCAGGCAGAACCGCCGCATTCACTTTCCCAACCACCTTCGAGGTCGCGGGATCGTTGGCGGGCTTCCACATGAAGGGCCAGTTCATCATCATCGCTGCCTGACCTGCAGCAAAAACGTTGGTCGCGTCATTGATGCCCACATAACTCAGCGAGCCAGGGTCTGTGAATTCCATCAAATCCACCATACATTGCAAAGAGTCCACGCCTGCTGCGTTATTGAAGGAAGGCTGCCCCTTGTCATCGTATAGTTTTCCGCCCGCCTGCTGCAAGAAACACATCCAATAGGATGCCACACCGCCGATGCCTTCGGGCGCGCCGTAGTTCAAGACCCAACCGTACTTGCCGCCGCCGGTCAACTCTTTAGCAACCCCCTTTAGTTCATCCCAGGTCTTCGGGGCTTCCTTCACGCCGATGCCATCAAGCATTTCTTTGTTGTAGAACATGGTCAACAGTGAAAGTGTGAAGATGACGCCGAGCCGTTTGCCCCCCCAAGTGAGTGTACTAAAGGAGGAAGGTGGAAGGTCGGCGATTAAGGTTGCAGGTAGTTCATCCGAAAAGTCAATCAAGTAATCTGCAAACTCAGGCACCCAGCCAGACATATAAATAATGTCATGCACGTATTGGCCCGAAGCGAAATTCGCCGCCATCTTATCGTGTAATTGGGGCCAGGGTGGGGCTTCATAGGTCACCTCAAAACCGTTATTCTTCTTCCACTGTTCAAACGCGTCCAAACTAAATTGTCCAACGCCGGGCGGGGCAGGGTCGGGTGCGGCAGGCACAAGCACATTAAGTGTGCCACCATCAGACTTCGGGGCGCACGATGCAAGGAAATTCGCCAGCGCAACACTTGCCGCACCTGCTCCCGCCAGTTTAAGAAAATCACGACGTGAAATACGATTGACCAAACGATTTGAATTCATAGATTCTCCTTTTTTCTGGATATAAACAACGCTTCGTTTTCACCGACATACCGTCTTGTATGAGTATCAGCCTCACCTCCTTTGATTTTTCACTATAATTTCTTCGATGTAGACTCGATCGCCAAGGCTATCGCACCTAAAACGCCTGAACGTCCACCGAGTGCGGGCGGGACGATGTATTCATCGATGTGATTAAGAATCATTGTATGGTTGATGTAGCCATTCAATAATTCCTGTGTCTTTCTTCTAACGGACGGGAACATGAAGTCTTTTTGCATCACGCCGCCGCCGATGATGATGCGCTGTGGAGCAAGACTCAATATGTAATTGACCAACGCTTGTGCGATGTAGCCTGCTTCCAGACCCCAGAACGGATGATCATCAGGCAGCGTCTCGCCTTTTTGGCCGAAGCGTTTTTCAACCGCGGGACCTGCGGCAAGCCCTTCGAAACAATCTCCATGGTAGGGACAGGCTCCTTGAAACGGATCCAACTGTGGATCACGTGCGAGGCGGATATGTCCCATTTCGAGGCTAACTAGTCCACGGAGCGGTTGTCCATTGATAATGTAGCCGCCCCCAATGCCGGTACCAATGGTGATGTAGAGCGAATGTGAATCATTCTTTGATGCACCCCATGTAGCTTCACCGAGTCCAGAGACAGCCACATCCAAATCTGCGGCAAATGGCAAATTGATTTTTTCTTTCAACAAACCCAGTACATTGGTATTGCCCCAATGCGGTTTTGGCGTGGTGGTGATGTAACCGTAGGTGGGCGAGGCTGGGTCGGCATCGAAGGGACCGAACGACCCCAGCCCGATGCCGCGAATTCGATCCGCATACGGCACGAAGAACTCAATTACCTGACCGATGGTTTCAGCGGGCGTGGTGGTTGCGAAGCGTGCTTCAGCGATAATACTATCGGGACCATTGCCCACCGCACAATTAAATTTAGTCCCGCCGCCTTCGATGCCACCATACAAAAAAGAAGCGCTCATACTTTCATTTCCATTTTTGTTTGTCGGGTCACATCTCGAAGCGTGTCAAGGGATTGCGCGAGAAGTTCATCCGAGTGAATTGCGGATATTGTGAAATCGGTATGGAAGTAATATCCTTTTTCGATACACTTTAGGAAAAATATTTTTCGCAGCGCAGGATTTGTTTTCTCTGCGATGTCGTGATAATTGCGGACAGGTTCGCGCGTACCGAGGTAGATCCCAAAGGTGCAGCCAAGTCCCTGCACTGTGGCGGGAAAATTCTCTTCATCGAAAATGGTTTGAAGATTTGTGTAAAAATCACTCGCGCGCTTGAGCCATCCGACAAAGAACCCTGACTGTTCCATAATGTTAATCGAAGCGATACCCGCAGCACAGCCGAAGAGATTCCCAGAGAACGTACCGCCCGCCACAACCGGGTCGATCGGGTCCATAATCTTCATCATGATTTTTTCACGGCCCGCAATTGCAGCGAGCGGAACCCCATTTGTCAATGCCTTTCCAAGCAAACACAAATCAGGCAGGACTCCATAATATCCGTGCCCACACGATAAGCCAGTTCGGAAGCCCGACAGAATTTCATCAATGATGAAGACAATGCCATGCTCGTCACAGATTTTACGAATCGCCTGCAAGTATTCTGTGGATGAGCCAATGCAACCATTGTTGTAGTCAATCGGGTTCATGAGGATGGCGGCAATCTCATGTCCCTTTTCGCGCGCAAGCTTTTCAAAAACTTCAGCATTGTTCCAGGGGATGACGTACAACGTATCATCGACTTTGGTCGGAACTCCTGCGCTTGAATGTTTAACCTTTGAGAGTTTGTCTCCAGGGTTATCAAGGTCTACAAAGGATGCCAGATTGTTAAGTAGGGCGTAATCGTGCCCACCATGGAAGTGACCGTCAATGCGCACGATTTTCTGCCGCCCGGTGTAACCGCGCGCAAGACGAATGGATAGCAGGGTGGCTTCACTACCCGAGTTGACATAGCGCACACGTTCTGCGCAAGGAATGTACTGTACGATCTTCTGAGCGAGCTGCGCAGTCAGCGGGTGGTCGAACTCTGCAAAGAAACCGATGTCAAAAACTTTTTTCATCGCCTCTGCAACTTCGGGGCGATTGTGCCCAAGCGTGCAGGCGCCGTGCCCCATGAAGAAGTCAATGAAACGATTGCCATCCAAATCGAAGATATACGCGCCATCGGCTTTGGAGAGATACATGGGTTTATCGGTGAAGGGATTGATGCGAAACGATGATGATACACCACCCACCAGCGAACGCTGTGCTTCTGCCCAATACGATGTGAAAGTGTCGCTCATACTATGCTCCTCAGGTTTTCAAATTTTCTTCCAACTACAACCCAAATTTTTTCTGGATTTTCAGATATGCCGGGGAATACAGAATTACCATGCATACCCTAAATGGTGATGGACTGCGCGGTGCGAGAATCAGAAGGCAAGTCTGAACGGAATGGCTGTCAGCGCATCGAAAAAGTTGTGAATGGTATCCGCAAGAAGCGCGATACTCCCGCTGATAATGACCATAACCACTTGAAAGATCGCAGTAATCAGTAAACCAGAAAGCGAAACCTTCAATGCCCATAGACCACGATCTGTTGCAAGACTTGAGCCAAGCGCGGCTTGTAGCTGTCCGTGGATGCGCGGGATGAAAAAGTGCTGAATCCACGCAATGGCAGGAGTACCGGGGTGTGAACATCCATGATCGTGCTGATGTTTTTCTTCGTGTTCGTCGTGGTGTCTCATTATGAGATTCCATAAAATGCCTTGGAGGTTATAGGGTTTGAAATTTCTGCGGGTACCCTCAACCTTAGACCCGTATTTCAAGTAACAGGAAAGCTATTCATTTTCTGCCACAGAATTTGTTCTTATAACTTCTGCGTACCACTCACCAGAATCTTTGACTGTGCGTTGTTGCGTTTCATAATCCACGCGGATCATACCGAAGCGTTTGGTAAAGCCATGGCCCCATTCGAAATTATCCATAAGCGACCAGACGAAGTAACCACGCACATCGACACCATCCTGCATGGCTAGGCGGGTCTGAATGAAGTGTTGTTTTAAGTAGTCGAGGCGACGCGGGTCGTGAATCTTTCCATCAGCGCTGATTTCATCTTTGAATGCTGATCCGTTTTCAGTGATGTAGATCGGGGGCAATTTATAATCGTTATTAATTTTTGCCAACATTCGCCGCAGGGCAGGCGCGCAGACTTCCCAGCCCATTTCGGTATACTCAGAACCCGGCACTTCATCGATTTTTTGCGCGGCGCTGACAAGATTGCGCGAGTAAAAGTTAATACCCACATAATCCAATTCCTGCGAGATCAATGCCATGTCACCGTCTTGAATTTTCGGCATATTCTCACCGACCAGATCGTAAGCGGCGGTAGGATAATGACCTTTGAAAATAGGATCAAGAAATAGCGTTTCATTGCGATCCCAGGCAACTTGTGCGGCGGCAATATCTTCAACCGAGTCGGTGGCAGGGTCGGCCATCCATAAATTGAGAACGATCCCAGCCTCCACTTTTGAGTTTTCGCTGCGAATAGCTTGCATGGAAAGTCCATGCGCGACCATCAAGTTGTGTGCTACTTGATATGAAATGCTCGGGTCTTGAATGCCTGGAGCATGTTCGCCTGAAAGATTTCCGTCAAACGCAACGACACTTGGTTCATTGAAGGTCGTCCAGTATTTGACACGGTCGCCGAGTCGCTTGATCATCAGCGCGGAATAATCCGCAAAGGCATGACAGGTATTGCGGTTTCCCCAGCCGCCTTCGTCTTGCAGGGCTTGTGGCAGATCCCAGTGATAGAGAGTCAAAAACGGTTCAATATTGGCGGCGCATAACGCATCCACCAGATGGTCGTAGAAATCGAGTCCCTTCGGATTAATACTTCCGCGCCCTTTGGGCAGGACTCGAGCCCAAGCGGTGGAGAAGCGATAGGCTTTAAGTCCAAGCTGGCGCATGAGAGCAATATCCTCTTCGAAGCGATGATAATGGTCACAAGCTACGTCACCCGTGGATTGATCCTCGATCTTGCCTGGCGTATGGCTGAAGCGATCCCAAATGGATTCACCTTTGCCGTCTTCGTTCCAAGCACCTTCGACTTGATACGCGGCCGTGGCCGCGCCCCAAAGAAACTTGTGCGGAAATTTATAGCTCATATTTTATTCCTTCGATTCTGTTAGTTTGATTCTCTGAATAATAGTCTTCTGGGCAAAGAAGAAGGCGAACACGATCGGCACCGTGAAGACCGTAGCGGCAGCCATGAGTTGATGTGCGCTGATCACCATAGTGAAGTTTTTTGGGCTAGTGAGGAAGAGCAGGGGTCAAGTGAATTCATTACAAGCCACAGAAAAGTAAAGACTGGCACAGTGGCCAACACAGGCACAGACAGCGGAAGAAATAATTGTGTGAAAATCTGCCATTCAGAGGCGCCATCGACTCGCGTCACATCACAGTTTTCTTCAGGGATAGCGCGAAAGAACTGCAGCAAAAGGAAAACATCGTACGCATTCGCAAAGAAAACTGGCATAATTTTCTTTGATTGGGGCAGATGAGAAATTGACTGGCAATAATAATTTATGGAAAAGCCTCCTTTTATTTACATCGAGACGATTCGCAATAAATCATACTATGTAAGCGTTATCAGAAAGCGCTTACATAGTATACAAAAGAATGGATGGAGTGTCAATATATTAAAATTAACCAACGTTTGGTTGATTTCTACTTATTCAGAGTTATGACGTGTCACTTTTTGACTATGGACATATGAAGGTAGAAAATTTGCAAAGATATGCCGCATAATAATTTTGCAGCCAAACATTTAAATTACCAAATCAACAAATACCAATTCCCCGACTTTTCGTTCAATCGGTTGTACAATCCCTGCTACTACTCATCAACGATCTCCTTTGGTAGGTAGTCAACCAAACTTTACCTTTCTTTGTGCGCAATAGCCTTTTCTCTTTTTATTAAGTAGACAGATAGCTCCTCATTGCCTAAAAAAATATCGTCTTTCAGGAAGCCAAATGAACGATAAAGTATCTCTCGATTTTGAAATCATCTCACATGCATTAAAACGTATCAACCTGCCACAAGTGGATTGTATAGTAGGCATCGCCAATGGTGGTACAATTCCCGCCGTTTTACTAGCACATCAGTACGATCTTCCTTTGCGCCTGTTGCAAATTAATTTCCGCGCCCTGGATAATTCACCACAACGCCCTGCCCCAACACTGTTGATGGATATTCCATCCATGCCTGCGGGCGCGCGCATCCTTCTGGTGGATGATGTCAGTGTAAGTGGTCAAACCCTTTCGTTGGCCCGCGATCTGCTCTGGGAGCATGAAGTGGTCACCTTCACGCTCAAAGGGCAGGCAGATATTGTATTATTTCCAGAAATCGAATCTTGTGTAAACTGGCCCTGGAAAATATGGTGATGAATTTTATGTGACGGATGTTTTAGTCCCGGTAATAAAAGCCAACGACCCCGCCCCGGCCAATGTTAAGCCTGCGCTCAAAATAAAAACCGCCCCATATTTCCACCCGATCGAGATCAGAACTGAACCAATCAACGGCCCCAACAAACCGCGAAAACCTGAGATGGTGGAGTTGAGTGCGGCGTAATCAGGTACATGTTCCGGCCCCGCCAGTTTGGATACAGTGTATAGAATCGCCAGATCAGCTCCTGCCGTCACCAGGCCAGCCGCGATGAATGAAGGCAGCAACATCCAACCTTGTGTTGCCCAAATATATGGCAGTATCACCAATGCGTTGACAGCGAAAACGATTTGTAAGCTTCGCATGCCGCCAATCCGATCCAATATCCGCCCGCCGAACAAATATCCTAAAAACCAAAACAAGCTTTGCACAAAGCCAAGCAACCCAACAACTGTATAGGACAAATTGAGTTGATCAACCTGTATGATCGAATATAAGGGCGATGCCATTAACCCTCCCAACCCAAATAAGAACACTCCACCCAGATAAAACGGCATTCGGCGATCAATCTGCAAAATATGCAAAGGCGACATGGTTTGGTGGGACAATTCAACCACTTTATCTGGAAGTTTTCGCATCAAAGAGAAGAAAGTTAGGGTTGAGCCGATACCAGACAAGCCCGCAAGCGGAAGCAATGCACGATACCCTAAATGATCCAGCATCCAGCCAGCCAGCGGCGTGAAGACAAGAATGAGCGCCACCAACCCAACCCGCACTGCCGCGAGGATACGTCCCCGCTGTTGAATGGGGTATATGGCTTGGATGGTTTGAACATAAGCAGGCGAAGGCCAGGCTTCCAACAGCCAGAAGAAGGTAAAAATGACCAGCAGACTGGTAGCGTTGAAGGCGATTGCGGTTAACAAAAAAGAGCCACGACCCAACAGCCAGCAGATCAACGCAACACGCTTCATCCCCCAGCGGCGCATAAGCCAGACACTGACATTGGTGGTTAGCAAACCCAAGGCAGTAATCGCAAAATAGTACGCTATTTGTTGAGTTGAGGCACCCGACCGCCGCAAGATGATGGGGAGGAAAGTGATGATGGTAGCCATTACGCTGTGAGTACAGGCGGCTCGCGCATCCACATACATGTTGTCTCGCACTTCGGGATCCAATGGGCCGACGAGCCACATTTCAAGGTGCGTTTGTAATCTAGTAATAATAGAGGGTTGCTTCATAGAGGTTTCAAAGAAAGCACCTGTCTGGTTGATCTATAGCGAAGATTTTTCAAATTAACGTTCTGGTTTCTATGGCGTCCAAATCGTGCCATCAGGCCAGCGGCTTTGTGTCCACTCGATTGGCGGAATGCTAATCGGATATTTAGCGGCTTTCTTTTCATCAATATCAATACCCAGGCCAGGCTTGTCATTCGGCCATAAATAGCCGTTATGGAGTTCAGGGATGCCGGGGAAAACTTCCTTTAACGCATCACCAAAATAGATCATTTCCTGAATTCCAAAATTGTGACATGCCAGATCAAGATGAAGATTGGCGGCATGACCAACAGGAGATGTATCACCGGGGCCATGCCAGGCTGTGCGTACGCCAAATGATTCACACAGGGAGGCTAGTTTGCGAGCTGGGGTGATCCCGCCCAATTGCGAGATGTGAGAGCGGATGAAATCGATCAACTGCTCGGCGATGAGAGGCCGCCATTCCAGCGGATTGTTGTGCAGCTCGCCCATTGCGATTGGAGTAGCGCTTTGGGCACGCAGACGGCGGAACCATTCGATCTGGTCTGGGGCGAGCGGGTCTTCAAGGAAAAACAAGCGATAGGGTTCCAAATCCTTTGCCATACGAATGGCATCTATAGGAGCAAGTCGTTCGTGAATATCATGCAAAAGAAATAGATCGAAGCCAATTTTATTGCGGACATAATCAAACAATGGTGGAATTGAACGCGCATACCAATCCGGGTCATAATACGCACCGGGAAAATTCCCCTGCGGATTATCCATCGATTTCATACGATGTGTGGCTTGCGGCGCTTTTTTACTCGGTCGCGAGTTCTTCTTGTTGAGGTCTTTCACCCGCCCACCATACCCACCCATTTGCAGACGCACAGCCAGCGCACCCTCGGCTTGATATTTGAGAACGTTGTCTAGCACTTCCTTTGGATCGCGTCCATCAGCGTGGCGATAAACCATTGCGGCATCTCGGCACTTACCACCCAGCAGATCATAGACAGGCATGTTCGCAACTTTGCCTTTGATATCCCATAATGCCTCGTCTACGCCACTGATGGCATTATTAAGTACAGGCCCGTTGCGCCAATATGAATTAACATACATCATATGCCACAGGTCTTCAATATTTGCCGGGTCTCGGCCCTTCAACAACGGTGCCAGGTATTCTTCCACAGCTTTTGCAACCAGTGTCGGGCGCTGGGTGAACGTGGCGCAGCCAATCCCATACAGACCCGGCTGATCAGTTTCCACTTTAACGATGACCAGCGCAATGCCATCCGGTGCAGTAAGAATGGGTCTTACATTTGTAATTTTCATGGGTTTATCCTTTTAGATTTATTTTTTTGCCAGTCTTGATCGATTCATCAATGGCAAGCAACGCAACCAGATCATTCCAGGCTTGATCCAGCGTATAGCCGGGTGGTTGATTATTAGTAACAGCCGCTTCAAGCACATTCCACATCTCAGCATACGGGTCAGAGAATGGAATATCGATTTGCCAGTTTTTGCCTTGATACGAGTCCACAACCAGACATTCGTCACTAATGGAAATGGAGCCTGTGGTTCCCCATAGTGTGAAGCTGTTGTGTTTCTCTCCGAGCACAGAGGAATGACTCAATATGCCGCGAAGTTTTGAAGAATAGCCAAGCTCGATCACAATATGATCATATGCGCCGAACTCGGGGCGTAGTTGAACACCAGTGGCAAATATCCATTCGGGATATCCAAAGAGACTGGAAAGCACCGCAAGTTGATGCGGCCCGCCGTCAAAAAAATGGCCAAGTGGATAGTCTGCCTGGATACGCCAATCCGTCTTTCCATACCCGCCGCGGTCATTTGAATTATTATCAATGGGCGAGTGAATGACCTGATCAAAGTAAACGAGGTCGCCGATTTGTTTTTCCTGGATGATGTTTTTTAATTCATGGCAAAACGGATGATAAACCGCCTGCTCAAGCAGCCAAACTTTTTTCTCATATTTCTGTGCTGCCTCCAGCACCTCACGCCCGCCTTGTAAGGAATGTGCCATGGGTTTTTCCAAAAAGACATGCTTGCCTGATTTCAAAGCTGCGACAGCGGTTTGCGCATTGAGGTGAATTGGGGTCAACACAAGAACAGCGTCAAAAGTATCGCGGTTTAAAAATGTTTGGAGGTTGGCATCAAAAGTAGTGTTTGGGAAATCATGCAAGGTTTCCGCTTTGAGGCGCTCACTGGAAGCGCAAAAAGCGGTGATAGTGAAAGTATGGGCAAGTTTTGCCAACAATACCTTATGTTTCTTTTGCCAGATCAATCCGGGGCCGATTATGCCGAGTCTCATTATCATCTCTCTTTTCTACAAGTATTGCGCTGCCCAGCCGCCATCGACCAACAACACCGTTCCATTGACCATGCCTCCAGCAGGTGAAGCCAAATAGATCACTTCTGATGCGACATCAGATACCGTTGCTAAAGCGGGGGCTTTTCAGCGCATTCGGTAGGCTAATATCGGGCTGCTTTAATTCCATATTTTCCATGGCAAGATTTTCAGATCAAAGTCGGTTACGACAATGTGTTAGTCAAAAAAGTCTTGATCTTCAGAGGCAAGATACTGGCGCGCCTTGTCTTCATTAAAATCCACGCCCAACCCGGGAGTGTCCCAAACTTCTATAAGGCCGTCCTTGACGATGGGATTCGGCAGGCCCTTGATGATTTCGTACCACCATTCAGGTTTGGCAACTGGATATTCAAAGGCAATGTAATTCTGCGGCAGGGTGGCGCACACTTGGACAAGTGCGGCCAGGCCGATCAGTCCATCAAAAACGCCATGCGGGGCCATCATGATTCCATGCAAGTCGGCATATTCCGCAACCCACTTCAATTCGGCAAGGCCACCGATATCCTCGGGGTCTGGGCCAATGATTCGCACGGCATGCCGCTCAATGAGATCCTTGAAATTTTGCCGCAGGTAGACCTGCTCACCGGTATGGATGGGAGTTGATGTAGCCTGCGTCACTTCGCGGTAGACATCTGGCAGGGTATAAGGCGTGTAATCGCCTGTGATCAAATCTTCCATCCACATAATGTTAAGGGGTTCAAGAGCGCGTGCGACGCGAATCGCATCCGATACCATCCAACCGGGCCCGCAATCAAGTGCCAGACCAATCTCATCCCCGAGGACCGACTTCATCGCTTCCACACAAGCAATGATATGTTTCATGCTCTTTTCGGTCAGCAATCCGCGGTTGGCATGCGGCGCATCGAACATGGCAATCATGTTCCCTTTCGGCTGAAAATACGGGTTGCCTTGCGGCGCAACTCCACGCGGTTCATCATAGGAAAAATTGGATATCTGGTATGGCATGGAACTATGAAAACTGATCGGCGATTTAATAATCGTAAATCCCTCTGCAGCCGCTTTCATCCTGCGCATGTCTTCAGCATAATCTTCCGGGTTGTAACCTTTCATCGGGAAGCGCACGCCGCCATTGTACACACGCACCTTGTCGCGGATCTTGCCTCCGAGCAGTTTATATACCGGTATTCCAGCAGCCTTCCCGGCAATATCCCATAAAGCCATCTCAATGGCGCTGACAGCTGCACCCCACGGCTTAAAGCTCCCCATGCGGCGGATCTTCATCATCACCCGCTCGACATTGGTAGGGTCTTCGCCAATTAAGTAGTTTTTATAAAACAGTACATGCGGTTTGAGATATGGCTTGGTGTTTTCAGCTTGACCGTAACCATAAATCCCCTCGTCGGTGTTGATGCGAATAACAGGGTTTTGACCGATAACGGCGCATTTGAGGTCAGTGATTTTCATTGGTGGATTATCCTTTCGCTTCTGCATTGACTCGTTCAAGCATGGCTTTCATGTAACCAATGGTGTAAGCAGTACCTACCCGCGGATGATTACCCATCGTCGGAATGTGATCGGCGATAAAGACACCGTCAAAATCCACAGCACGCATGGCTTTCATGACCTGATACATATCCATATAGCCATCATCAATGAAGGTCTCGACAAAGTAAGGTAATGGCTTGTCCACATTTCGAAAATGCACTTTGAAAAGTTTCTTGCGCTCGCCAAAATAACGTATCGTTTCAAATACGTCTTTACCCATTTTAGAACCACCCTCAAGCCAACAACCCACACATAGACACATGCCTACGTTTGGACTGTCGGCAATTTCGAGGGCTCGTTTGTAACCGTCAAAGTTACTAAAGATGCAACGCGGTATGCCACCCAATTCTTCAACGGGGGGGTCGTCCGGATGGATGCCAATTCTGACATTCGCTTCCTCGGCCACTGGCGCAACCTGCTTGATAAAGTAAACAAAGTTTTCCCAGATCTCCTCCTCGCTATAAGTACGCGTGTGTGTAAGCGGACCTTCGTATATGCGCTCAATCCACCAACCTTTCCCACCTTTTTCGAGATCAAAGGCTCGCGCCGGCGCATTGCCGCGCGTTAATTCCCCTTCGCTGCTCCAGATTCCATTTGCCATGTGGGCGTACGTGGTGTAGGGAATGCCGGCCTTGCCCAAATTTCGCAAATGGGTTTTATATTCTTCGATCTTCTCATCGCGGCCGGGCAAGCCGAGCGTGATGACATCCTGATTATGGACGCCGAAACTGCCGAAGCCGTACACTTTTAGTCCAGCTGATTCGAAAATCTGTTTGCGCGTGGCGTAATAATCATAGCTGGCTTTATCTCCACCAGTCCACAAGACGACATATTCGACGCCCATCTGGCAGATAAAATCCAGGTCTTCCTGACTAGGCTCGGGGCTGGCCTGCGCGGCAATTTTCATGCCGGGGATCAGTGGAATTAGTGATGTCATGAGAATCTCCTACAGGAAAAATTTGGTGTTTTATTTTATTAAATACCTGACTTCTACGACCAAAGCCGATCCCAGCTTAGCTCATTATCCCATTGTGAAGTTGGCTCGAAGAAACCTTGGTCTTCAGGAATAAGATGTTCCTTGACTGCCTCTTCATTGAGAGTAAATCCAAGACCGGGCGCGTCGGGGACCGTGATATATCCATTTTGGATAATAGGCTTTGACCCACTATCAATGAAGTCATTCCAGAATGGAATATCTGTGAAGTGATGTTCGAGAGCGATAAAGTTTTCAGTGGCGGCGGCGCATTGCACAGCGGCCATTGTACTGATCGGTGTACCTGCCATGTGGAGCGCCATACTGACTCCATATTCTTGCGCGAGATCGCCGATCTTCTTTGTTTCGAGAATCCCTCCACTTGTGGCAAGGTCAGGATGAATAACGTTAACAGCGTGCGCTTGAAGCAAAGGCAGAAATCCTTCTTTGAGATAAATATCTTCACCGGTGCAAACGGGGGTTTTGAGCGCACGTTCCATCTTCACCCATTGATCGGTAAATTGCCAGGGCACCATATCTTCAAGCCAGGCGAGATTGAACGGTTCCAATGCTTCACCCAAACGAATACAATCATCCACGCCGATATGACCAAAGTGGTCGGCGGCGATGGGGACTTCATATCCCACCACAGCACGCACCTGCTTCACATATTCACACAACATCTCTATGCCCTTGGGCGTGAGGCGCACATGCGTGAAGGGATGTTGAATACTATTGATATCCAGCATACGATCTAATTCAGTGCCGTCATCTGTTTTCAGAATCCCGGCTGGATAGGTAAGAGAGTTCTTCTCTCCAATGAGCGGTTGAATTCCAATATCCATTTTTAGCATCGTAAAGCCATGCGACATTCGTTCCTTGAGTTTATGCCCCATCGCTTCGCCGGTCGGTTCGTTGGGAGTGTCACAATACATGCGGATCGCATCTCGGAATTTCCCGCCCGCGAGAACATAAGCAGGGACGCCGTAGGCCTTGCCCGCCAAGTCCATCAAAGCCATTTCGACTCCACACACTCCCCCACCCTGTCTTGCGTGGTGACCGAATTGCTTGATCTTGCGAAAGACCTTATCCACATTACATGGATTTTCTCCCAGTAAACGGCTTTTGAGCATTAGCGCATAATTCTTGCTCGCACCATCGCGCACCTCGCCGTAACCACTGAGACCTTGATTGGTATCGATTCGGATGATAGGAAAACGCCACCCCTCCCAGCCGACAGTTGCTGTGCGAATATCTGTGATCTTTAACTCACTGGGGCGTGAATGCTGGTTAATATGATCTTCGGGTCGTATGCTCATTTTTTATTCGCCTTTTTCTTGAGCCATACGTTGAAGTCTGCTTCAATATCTTCGCGCCAGGTTTGAACGTCAATCTCGCCGCTGGTATATTTGCCTTCATCCAAACGCATCTTGCCAAATTCATCGCGCACACGGACGGCTTCACTGGATTCAACAACTTCCTGCACAAGATGCGGCGGGATGAATATGATGCCGGTCGGTGTGCCCAACATCACATCACCCGGTAACACGGTCACACCTCCGATGCGGATGGGAATGTTGATTCCAGCCAGCGTCACATCGGCAATCGCGGTAGGGTCAACACCTCGCACATAGAAATTTACATCGGTCAATTGAACCAGTCCCTGATAGTCGCGGATGCCGCCCTCAATGACGGCTCCCACGCGGGTGCGGCTGCGTGTCGCAGTGCCGAGGTTATCGCCTATCACGGTACCATCTTTAACTTTGCCAAAAATATCCACGATCATCACATCATTTAACTGTAATGACTCGATGATCCATGAGTTCTGTCCACCAATCTTGCCGCGGCCTTCACTCACGCCTGCCTGTTGAATGGCATCATGGTAATCGGGGCGATGCGGCAGAAACTGCGCCGTGATCGCCCGCCCGACAGTGATGACACCCGGATGTGTTTCCATCCAATTGCCTTCAAATTGACGGTCATACCCGTGATTACGCAGCACTCCCCAGGCCTCTTCGGTGGTTACCAGCTTCATGCGTTCCAGGTAATCGTCAGGCACACACGGTCGCCCATCGGGAAAACGGTCAAAGGGATTGAGTTTCGTAAGTTCGATCAGGTCTTCTTTGGAAGGTTGAATATGCATATCATTATTCCTTTTTTTATTAGTTATGTTTCCAGCCGAGCAATCGTTCCGCCTTGCTGGAGTCGAAAAAGCTCTTGTGCCCGCTTAGGTCGCCGCGCACGGGCACATCCGGAAAATATTTTTGCTTCAATTCAAGTGAGGGGATATCGGTAATGGTCGCGGGCGCAACGATATAAAACACTTCGTGCCCTTTAAATTCTGCGGTTAGAGAAAGCAGACAGGCTCGCGCAGCAGAATCGTGAAGAGTATATGCCCACAGGTTTTTCGCGGCTGCTTCTGTCTGACTATAGCCTTTAGCCTGCACAGCCGTGGCGCGTTCCGGTACGACCCAGTGAAAGCGCATACTTGAGATAACCATCTGTTCATAACGCCGCGCAAACGAGTTGCCCTGTTCTTCGCAAATCCATTTGGAAAGGCTGTACGGGTCTTCGTTGTACGTGGGATGTTCCTCATCGAGCGGAAAATAATCGAAGCGCGGCCAGCGGCTGTAGGCGAGTCCGGTCGCGTTGACGCTGGATGCCTGACACACTCTAGTAATGCCCACTTCAACTGCGGCACGGAAAATATTGTAGCTTCCCACAACATTATTATTATGTACTATATGATCAGGATGATGTCCGGGTGCCGGAATAGCGGCCATATGCACCACGGCATCGCATCCACGAAAAGCATTTTCCATTGCGGCGTAATCTGTGATATCCGCTTGAATATAGGCGACACCGGGTTTTCGCGCATCATCGCCCGGAATCACGCGGTCGATACACACAACGTTATGTCCCTGCACCAAAGCCATATCGATAACAGCTTTGCCTACACTGCCGATTCCTCCAGTCACTGCGATTTTCATAAAGACTGTCCCTTATCGGCATAAACAGCTTGTCGAAGACCGCGAATGTACCCAATTGCGTAAAGCCTTCCAAATGATGAATAGCCGGCATTGTCGTTGCTGTCACCTTCCACTGTTGGTACATGATCAGGACGGAGCACGCCTTCAAAGTTAATATCCTTATAAGCCTGCATGCAAGCAAGCATGTCGGTCTTGCCTTCGTCATGCCAGGTCTCTTCATATTTTTCCACTGTGCCACGCACATCACGGAAGTGGACGAAAAATATTTTGTCCTGTCTGCCAAATTTTTGGATCACACCAGGGAGATCGTTTGTCATGAGCGTGAAATTTCCCTGACACATGGTGATGCCATTCATTGGACTGGGAAGGATCTCAAGCAGACGCTGGTAATTTTCAATACTGCTCATAATACGCCCCACCCCGCGAATAGGCGAAAGTGGAGGATCGTCCGGATGCATCGCAAGTTTGACTTTCCATTTCTCTGCCACAGGCAATACAATTTTTAGGAAGTGTTCGAGTGTTTCCCAAAGTTTCTCCTCACTGATGGGACCGTTCTCAGTCAGTGGCGCATCCTTCATCAGAGCATTGTCAAAACTGGTAACCACCGATCCGCCGCGTGAAATCGTGTTGGTGCTGGTACGAAGCCAGTTGAAATCGGTCATCCATTCGTAACACCAGACCGGAATACCCAAACGTCCCATGTTCTCGATCAACGTACAAACTGTAGCTATTTCCTCGTCGCCGCCCGGCAAACCACGCTTCGCTTTATTTAACGGTGGGCGAACTTCAATAACAGCCAATTTGAAACCACCACTTTCATAGCGTTGTTTCATCCGCAGGAGGGGCAAATAATCCCACGGAGCGTCCGTGCCATTGGAAGGTTCATTGAACGGCAGGCCGCCGACAGCATAATCGACGCCAGCTTGTTTGGAAAGCTTCCATAAAGGCGAAGGGGTTGGCGGTAAAAATTCTGCAATTTGAAGCATTGTTAATCTCCTTTCAAAATAGTTTCCATCGATTGAAGTTCTGCATCACTCAGCGATAGGTTTTTCAACGTGTCGACAGCATCGTCAATTTGAGAAACCCGACTCGCGCCGATCAGTACCGAGGTCATACCTGTGTGACGCAGCACCCACGCAAGCGCCAACTGGGCAAGAGTCTCACCGCGCGCTTTCGCCATATCATTCAAGCGCTTTACCTTGGCGAGTTTTTCGCCTGTAATATTTTCGGGCCTCAAAAATCCATGCGGCTTGGAGGCGCGTGAACCTTCGGGAATACCACCAAGATATTTGTCAGTTAGCAAACCCTGCGCAAGCGGGGAAAAAGCGATGCAGCCTATCCCTTCATCTTCCAAAACCGGTAGAAGACCGTCTTCTATCCAGCGGTTGAACATACTATAGGATGGCTGATGGATGAGACAGGGTGTGCCCAATGACTTCAAAATTTGTGCGGCTTGCCGTGTTTGATCAGGCTTGTAGTTGGAAAGGCCCACATACAGAGCGCGTCCGCTTCGCACAATGTAATCAAGTGCAGACATTGTTTCCTCCAGAGGCGTGTCCGGGTCAGGGCGATGATGGTAGAAGATATCCACGTAATCCAATCCCATGCGCTTGAGGCTTTGGTCGAGGCTTGAGACAAGATACTTGCGTGAACCCCATTCGCCGTATGGACCGGGCCACATATAGTAGCCCGCCTTGGATGAAATTATTAATTCATCGCGATAAGGTTTCAAATCGGATTGCATGATCTGCCCAAAGGTTTCCTCAGCTGAACCAGCAGGTGGACCATAATTGTTCGCCAGATCAAAGTGAGTGATACCCAGATCAAAGGCGCGTCGAACCATTGCGCGGCTGTTCTCGAATACATCCACTCCGCCGAAGTTGTGCCAGAGTCCCAGCGAGACGGCGGGCAATCGCAGACCGCTCCTGCCGCTGCGGTTGTAGCGCATTGAATCGTACCGTATATCAATTGGTAAATATGTCATTGTTTACTCCATTCATGATTAAGTATCCTGCATCACAGCACTGCGTCCGCCGTCGATCAGGATCGTTGTTCCTGAAATATAACCAGCCAATGGATTACAGAGGAATGCACATAAAACGCCTACTTCTTCTGATGTACCCAAACGCCCAACCGGATGCAATCCTATCACCTGGGCACGTTTGGCTGCCGGGTCTGGAAATTGACCAAACCATTCGATATTCATTGGGGTGTCAATAAACCCGGGGGCAATTCCAATAGTTCGAATGTGCGGCCCCCACTCGATCGCAAGGGATTGAACCATCGCCAGCAAACCCGCCTTGGCAACATTGTATGGGAAGCAGTTGGGCAAAGTATAAAAGGCGTGATTGGAAGCCATGATGATCACGACCGGGGCAGGAGCGTGATCAAGGTACGGCTTGGCAGCCTGTGTCACACGCCAGTGCGCGGCCAGGTTAAGATCGATGTTGGCTTGCCAATCGGATTCGCTCAATTGCGATGTGCCAATATGAAAATTACGCCCGGCATTTGAAACAACAATATCCAGACCGCCAAGTTGATCGGCAGCCCATTCGACAAAGACCCGCGCTGCAACTCCATCCGTTAAATCAACGGATTGATAAAACGCGCGTCGCCCATGACTTTCTACTGTGGATATAAAACGCTGCGCGCCCTCGCTGTCTTCTGCTTCAAATCCACAGCCTGCGATGTCACTGCCAGCTTGGGCTAGTGCCTCCGCGATGCCCGCACCAATACCACTGCTGACGCCGGTAACGAGGGCACGATAATTAGTGAGATCAATATTTATGCTCATATTGCAGATACCTCATGTACGGCTTGCTCCAGCGTTTTCAACTGAGAATCGTTCCATAACAACTTGAATTTAGACTCGCTAATTTTTGTACGAGACATTGTTTTTAGATCTTCATGTAAATCAGGAAGAGTGGGCGCATTGCGCACTCCCTTCGTTTCCCGCAGAGAATCCGCCATGCCCCAGAGTTTGGCTGCCAGCTTATGATCGCCTTTTAAGGCCATAACACATGCCAAACTCTCGATACACCAAACAATTCCTGAACGATTTTTATATCCGTTGAAAAATTTTATTGCAGTTTTTAAATGAGCGACCGCCGATACAGTGTCCTTTTGAGCCAGTGCAATCTCTCCCAACCCAAAATATGCCAAAGCCGCACCAGATTTATGGGGACCAATCGACTCAAAAACAGTCCCGCTTTCCTTATAAAATTTTCCAGCATTTTCAAATTCATTTTGCAGGAGCTCGTTATAACCGAGATGACAAAGAGCCCATCCAATCGCCTGGGCTTCATTCTGCTGACGAGCCAGGGTCAGACCCTCATCAAGCAGCGTTCTTGCGTTTTTGAGTTCCCCTTGCATATTTAAGACTTCACCAAGGGTTACGGTCGTCCATGAGATTCCAAGCTTGTCATCCAATTCGCGATAGATCGAAAGACTTTGCTCCAGCCAGGCCCGGGCAGTTGTTGTATCTCCGCGTTCCCGAGCCAGCCAGCCGAGTCGGTTGAGTGCCCAGGCGCTAACGCGGATACCACCCTTTCTATCCATGCGCATTTCGACTGCTTCGTTGTTCATGGCAGAAATACTCCATGCCAACGCAGCGCGAATATTATCGATCTCGAGTTCCATATTATCGAGCCAATTTTTTTGAAGATAATCATTAAGAGATCTCGGAGCCCCTGCTTCAGCGAAAGTGAAATAATATTCAGCATGCCGTCGCCTTATGGCGTCTGCCTCGCCGCTTTCAATCAATTTAGTTAGCGCATATTGTCTGATCGAGTCCAGTAATCTATACCTGATCACGCCCCGAACGACCGTACTTCTCTTCAACGCCAATGATTTTTCAATCAGCCGCCCCAACAATTCAAGAACCTCGCCAGAATCGACTCCGTCTCCGGCGCAGATCGACTCGCAGGCCTCAAGTGTCCAATGTCTGGCGAACACGGTCAATCGGCGAAAAAGCGCCTTTTCAGGTTCGGTTAGAAGATCGTAGCTCCAATCGATCAATGCTTGCAGTGTTTGGTGCCGGGGTAATGCTGTACGGCTTCCGCCGGTTAGCAGGCGGAAAACATCGTCCAATCGGGACGCAATCTGCTCCACCGGCAGCATACGCAAGCGGGCAGCTGCAAGCTCAATTGCTAGGGGAATTCCATCCAAGCGTTGACAAATTTGCGCGACTGCAGATTCGTTTTCTGGATTTAGACTGAATCCGGGAATAACATTGGCGGCGCGGTCAACAAAAAGTTGAATAGATTCAAATTGGTCAAATTTGCCGGGTTGAGGAGGATTGCGTCGATCTGGCATGGAAAGTGAAGGAACATAAATTGCCCTCTCGCCATTGACACCTAACAGTTCCCTGCTGGTGGCGAGAATATAGACCGTTGAACAAGCTTGAAGAATGGATTCGGCCAGTTCTGCACTGGCTTGAATCACATGTTCACAATTATCAAAAATCAGCAAAAGAGTTTTACCGCGCAAATGTCCTGTGATGGCGGTGATCAGATCGCCATCGGGTTCTTCTGCTACACCTAAAACAGCCGCAAGCGTGGTTGCTAAATGCCCAGGATCGGCAAGCGGCCCGAACTCAGCGAGCCAGATGCCATCCGGAAAATTATCAAGCATGCTTGATGCTGCATGTAATGCAAGTCGGGTTTTCCCACTGCCCCCGTGTCCCGAAAGGGTCAGCAACCGGACGTTTCCTTCCTCAACAGCGTTGGGAGTAAGAGCGCGTTTGATCTCTATTATTTCCTTCTCCCTTCCAATAAAGCTGGTCAATCGGATGGGAAGATTATGGCTTGCAGTTTTTATTTCATCAACAACGATCTGTGAGTCATTTTGGCGCGATGAAGAATGTGAGCTGGAACCAAGATCTAAAAATCTGGATACCCACTCATTCTGCTCCTCAATATACAAAGCGGGCACAAACCGGGCGGCAAGTGTGGAATCATCCGGAGTGCGTTCATTTTTTTCAAGACGGCTTATTTGAGATTCGCTATACCCCACCGCAATAGCTAACTCCCGCTGAGTGAGTCCGGCTTTTCGCCTGAGAAATCGAAGTAATTCACCAAAGGTGGTGAAGTTTTCAGGTTTTATAACTAAAGTACGAGGCATGGGTATATCTATATCCTAAAGGAAAATTGACAAAATTCAATGAAACAGGCTGATTGTCAATATTTTTCGGCCAAACTGTCAAGAAACCGCATATTTGTCAAGCCGCTTTACTGTATGCTCCATAACGAACTAAATAACAAGAAAAGGAGATGACATGAGTACAAAAATCGATAACCAATTGGTCCAGGTTTATATCCAGGAAGCCATGCAAAATTCCGCAAGATCCAGAGCTGAAAGACTCGCACAGCCTGCTCGCACAAAAATCAATGGTCGGGAGTCCTTAATAGCGCTGATCGCCGCAGGAGTCCCTATCGCGATCTGGCTGGTCCAGGTCTTTAAAACCAGGTAATTTCACTACTCAACTGGTTTCCGCTTTTCCCAGCCCGATCGAAACAATGGGAGATAATTGTTCGGGTTATAGGGATGTTTCTTGATTTCTTCGTAATTTAAATCCGCTCCCCAACCAATTCGGTCATCTTCAAGTTCAAGGTAACCATTATTCACCGTGGCTGGGTTCGTCAAAATAATATTGGCCCAATCTTCGTTGAAGTCATCAAAGATCTCATGAATGAAGAAGTTGGGAGTGGCAGTGTTTAGGTGGGCACAGACGAGCGAACATAAAGGTCCTTGCGCGCTATGCGGAGCCGTTACTCCATTGTGGGCGTGAACCATTCCGCATATCTGCTTGGATGCTGTCAAACCAAGATACTGCGGCTCAAGTTGAATGATATGAATCGCATCGTGGCTAAGCAATTCAGAAAACTGTTGTGGACTGTAATAATCCTCACCACATGCAATCGGCACCGGACTTCGCTTTGCTACTTCGACCATCTGTGAAATAAACTGAGGCGGAACAGGAGCTTCGAACCATGTCGGTTGATACTTCGCCATCGCATCCGCGAATTGCAAAGCAGTATGTGGACTGAAACGGTTGTGAGCTTCGATCATGATGTCCACATTTGGGCCGACCGCGTCACGGACAGAAGCAATAAGTTCCAATGCGAGCGAAAAATCGGCGCGCTCCACATAACGCCACGCCGCTCCAAACGGATCAAACTTCAAGGCAGTATATCCGCGCGCAACTACACTCTTCGCCTTCTCATGAAAACTTTGCGGTTCACGCGGACCACGATACCAACCATTTGCGTAAACTCGCAATCGTTCATGACAGCGTCCGCCGAGTAATTTGTAAACCGGTTGCTTGGTTACTTTGCCCATGATATCCCAACAGGCAAATTCGATGCCTGAGAGCGCAGCGCCTTGAATCTGCCCGCCGTCCGAGTAGACTTCGCGGAATAGTTTCAGCGTGTGATTCTCCACATCAAATGGATCTTCTCCGATGACGAAGCGTTTCAATTCCTGAATGGCAGCCTCGACGGTTTTTGCGAAGCCGTTCAAAGTCGCTTCGCCGATACCGTGAAAACCTTCGTCTGTATCCACCCGTGTGAAGACCCAATTCTTCCACGGGTTACCAACAATGTAAGTGGTGACGTCTGTGATTTTCATGCAGTTATCTCGATCTCCAGCCACCATGATTTATTTCCACGCGGGGGCACGGTTGCAAACAAATTGTATTTGTTTACAGCATCAGCAAGAGAATCCTGTGCGCCGATGCAAGGTTCCAAGCCCATGTTGAAATATGGCGAGCCGCCATCCATACCCAATGCGCCGAGATTCATCCAGACAGCTACTTGCGGAAGAAGATTTACATCCCAGCGCATTTGAAATTCGCCGTTATTTGCAAGTAATGAGGCCCAACCCTCATTAGCCGGCAGCGGATCGCTCCAGAGTTTGATCGCGCGCGCGGCATTGGTCTCAGGCAGAAATGGGAAATTCAAGCCAGAAACATCAAAGGGATACTGTATTTTTTTATCAAACGAAATCAGCCCTTCAGGATATGCGCTATCGATGTTAAAACACGCAGATGCAGGCAGGCGCAGTTCCATTCCGGGTTCAATGGCAAGCAATGGGTGAATGCACCAAACATAATTTATCGGCTGATCTGAGTTGCTTACTACCTCATAGTTCACACGGATGAGGGCAGAGTTGGCGGCGAGGGTAATAGAGCGGGTGAATGTATAAGGCAGGATGATACCTTGCGAGCGAGTACGTAAAGTAACGCTCCCTTCTTGTTCATCCAGTTCAAATTCAGCAGGATGTGACCAGAGTTCACCGTGATCTTGTATCGCCGCACCGTGCCACGGTGCGGATGGATACGCACATTCCGCTACACTTGGGAAACATTCATCCCATCCGCCAGTGTCTGCATTGGCAACATAGGAATTTCCATGAGGCACGCGTTTGTATGCAAAGCGCGGATGTCTCCAAAGCCATTCACGTCCGGTGCGCACATCGCGCAGGCTGTTGACTTTGCCACCCAATTCAGGAATTAGGTTTAATTCGACAACGCCAGTATTAACATGAATACTGTCAAAACCTTCAATGGCGGCACGGGTAATAGAGAGAGAGAGTCATTTGAGCCACACCGAAAATTCCATTATAAATTTTTGGATTTGTTCCTGCTCTAGTTCGTCGAGCGCATAAGAGGGACTGCGGCAATAGTCGCTGGCAATGATGCCGCGCTGTTTCAAAATTACTTTCTCAACTTTTATAATTAGTTCAACACCCTGCATCCAATAGTTAATATAAGGCAGGAGTTTATTATGAAGAATCTGGAAAGCGTTCTTGTCTGTTCCCCAGAGTTGCCACAGTTCAATATAGATTTCAGTAAACGAACAACCGGGTTGGATGCCGACCGCGCCGCGAGCCAACACATCAGGCATTTGAACACCTGCGTAGCCGACAAGCGATTTCAACTTACCCTCTGATCGTTCCACGAGCTTCGAAACATACCGTCCCGGCGGCTGGATTTCCACTTTTACAAATTCAGCGTTCGGCAGGGTATCGCGCAATTTAAGGAAAACTTCAGGAGAAATTCGCACACCTGTCTGTACGGGTGCGTACTGCACAATGACCGGAATTTTCACACTGCCGACGACACGTTTGAGATGTTCAAGAATCGCATCTTCGCTCGGACTTAGAAAATATGGCGGCAGGATCATCAATCCATCTGCACCCTGTGCTTCGGCAATCTGAGCACGAAGACAGGCCACTTCCCAACTGTGATCGGTAATCGATATGATTCCCGCGACAGTTTCTGAACGGGATGTCTCATCCAAAAGGAGTGCTTGCATCCGCAAGCGGTCATTGTCAGATAGTTTATAGAATTCTGTAGCGAGTCCAAATAGAGTCAGGGCTGAAGCGCCTGTATTAATCAGATGGCGGATAAGCGACTGGAAACTGTCTTCATCCAGGGAGCCTGAATTAGTAAACGAGGCTGCAACAATAGGAACGATACCGGCAATATGTTTTGACATAAATAATTTAGCCGCCAAATTCTGTATGAATATTGAGAGGGATTACCACCCGGTAAAGAACCACATACCCATACAGGCAAAAGGCAAGGCAAATATAATGCCCATAATAGCGGCCATGATATATTGCTCAGTTTGACCACCTTCCCTTGGAATTCGGCCGCCAATGAGACCACCTACCAACGCGGCTGGTGATGCAATTAACATGGCCAAACCAACTATGATTAGTAGGCTTGGCCCAAATCCGTAGTAATGTTGATTTTCCAAAATCGCCGGGAATATGGTGGGCCAATAAAACCCCACACTTATCGTTGCAATAGCGCCTACCGCCCATCCGGTTAAGGCAAACGCCATGGGTCGCGAAATCTTCATTTGTCCATCCAATCCAAAAAAATAGTGGGAATTTTAAACAGGCAACAATTCCGACAGCTTTTCAGGATCAATTGCCGGGTTTTGCTCGTAAAGATAACAGGATGCAGCTTGATGTTCACTCAGTCGGAAGAGTGGCGGAGATTGTTTGCACTTCTCCATCACCAGTGGACAGCGTGAAGAAAACCGGCAGCCTACGCTGGGATGGTCAGACAGGTCAGATTCCCTGACCTTGATTGCAGTTTCGCCCCAGCGCCGGTTGATGTCTGGCCATGGAATCGAGTCAATCAACAAACGTGTGTAAGGATGCTGCGGGGTTTTGATAACAGTGTCCACCGCACCCGCCTCCATCACTGCGCCGCGATAAAGCACCACGATAGAATTAGCGATGTGATAAGCAGTGGTGAGGTCGTGGGTGATGTAAATGATGGAGACCCCATAGTTCTTCTGTAAACCGCGTAAAGTCTCTAAAATGTTGGCGCGCAGTGAAGCGTCAACCATGGAGACAGGCTCATCAGCCACCAACAACTTTGGACGAAGTACCAAGGCGCGCGCAACGTTGATACGCTGGCGTTGCCCGCCCGAGAGTTGATGCGGGAAGCGCCCCAATACATCCCCAGGACGCAAACCGACAGCCGTGAGTGCTTCATACATTTTATCCCGCGCTTCGCTCTTCGATTTAGCCAGTTTGAAACGCGCTATGGGAACTGTAAGCAAATGGTCAACTGTATAAAATGGGTTGAACACTGCGAACGGATCCTGAAATACTGCCTGCACCTCGCGTCTGAACATCATCCGTTCTTCGCCGCGCAAAGCATGGATATTTTTGCCTTTGTACAAGATCTGTCCAGAGGTGGGTTCAATGAAACCCAGCAACAACATTGCCAGAGTGGTTTTGCCGCTGCCACTTTCGCCAGCCACGGTCATGATCGTTGGTTGTTCGGTTTCCAGCTTTAGAGATACGTTATTCAACGCGGTAGTGGAAACACGCGAAAGCAATCCATGCGAATAAGTTTTTGTGACGTTTTTGAATTCCAATAGATCGGACATAGGTTAGGCTTTCTCCGAGTAAAGGTGGCATTCGAGGATTCGTCCGCCGGATATGTTGGTGGAGGGGGGACGTTGTGTCTTACAGTTTTCCATCACTTTTGAACAACGAGGATGAAAGGCGCAACCACCGGGGAGTTGTAAAAGCGCCGGAGCCATGCCAGGAATCCCATTGAACACGCCTTTGTTTTCAAGGTTGGGCAGACTGCGAATGAGTGCCTGGGCATACGGATGCTTGGGGTCAGTAAACATATCCCGTACACTGCTTAGCTCCATGATCCGCCCGGTATACATCACCGCAACCTTGTCTACAAATTGGGCCATCAAGCCCATATCGTGTCCGATCAAAATTACAGCTGCACCGATCTGTTTTTGCACCCGGTCGATGGTCTCCATTACCTGTCGTTGCGTAACCACATCCAATGCGCTGGTGGGTTCGTCGGCAATGATGACTTTTGGTTTAAGCAAAATACTGATGGCAATACAGGCACGTTGTTTCATACCGCCGCTTAGTTCATGGGCATACATTTTGAAAACACTGCTACTGAGATCTACAGACTCAAGCGCAAGTTTGCAGCGTCGATCAATATCGGCACGGCTCGAACCTTCATCATGAGCCTTGATCGCATCCACCATTTGAGCACCGATGCGTGTTACAGGATTCAGTGAGTTCATTGCGCCTTGCGGGATGTAAGCAATTTTGCTGAGGCGCGCTTTAAGCATCGTTTGCTCCGAAAGCGTCATCAGGTCGGTGCCATCAACGATCACTTGACCACCCTCGATCCGTCCTGGGGGTTTGATCATGCGCATCATGGCTAATGCCATGGTGCTTTTGCCTGAACCTGATTCGCCGACCAAACCTAATTTTTCGCCCGCAGTGAGTGTTAAATCGACTCCATCCAGCGCACGCGCGCGGCCAGCGTCTGTATAATAACTTACCTGCAAATTCTTGATTTGAAGAACAGGGGTCATAGGTCCACCTTGAAGTAATCTGTTTTTCTCACAATATGTGTATTAGTCATAGATTATTCCGTTTTACGAACGCGGGGGTTGGCAAGCTCGTCCATGCCCATATTGATGAGAGCCAGCGACCCAAGGACAAGCACCAGCGCCAAAGCCGGGAACAAAGGCCACCACCACCAATTATTGAAAAATGCACTCTGGCCTTGAGCCGCCCAAATGGTATTACCCAACAATGGCTCACGCAGCGGGCCAAGGCCCAGCACTGCCAGATAGAAAGAGGCAAACACCGCATAAAAGACCTGGTTCACAAAAGAAGCCGCGATAAACGGCAGCAGGTTAGGAAGGATCTCGCTAAAGATGATGCCCAAATCACCCATCCCCGAAAGTTTGGCGACCGAAACAAACTGGCGCTCCTTCATCGTGAGAACTTGCGCTCGAATCACCAGCGTTGGCCCCATCCAAGCTAGCAACACCACCACAAACGCCATGGTGTAAATGGTGACATCACGTTTGTCAAGTGAACCGGCTATGATGATCTGAATTAATAAGGCTGGAATAGGCGTCAAAATTTGGCAAATACCTTTGATGATCATATCCAGCCAACCGCCAAAATAGGCTGAGATGAATCCCAACACTACGCCGACCATTGTGCCCAATCCTCCAGCAAGAAGACCGATCAGGGCTGTTTCCTTTAAGCCGACTATCATCGCGACATACAAGTCACGGCCAAAGAAATCGGTTCCGAGCGGAAATTCCCAACTTGGGGGCTGTTTGCTTTTAACCGTTATAGGGTAGGCATGTTTGAGGTCGGCTGTAGCCATACCATAAACAGTGAAGATGACGAGCAGGAGCAAAATAAATAGGCCAACCGCCAGGCCCTTGTTGCGGCGCATGTAGCGAAATATCAAAGTTAATCGGCTTGGTTGGATTATTTCAGGTTGAGCCAGAGATACTGTTGTCATTGGTGAGTCTCCTTACTCATTACGAATGCGTGGGTCCAACAGAGGATAAATAAATTCCATCAGCACCATCAAGGTAGCAACAGCAATGGTGACAAATAATACAACACCGTAAATGACCAGGAAATCGTTGGAGCGGATAGCAGCGTCAAGAACCCGTCCAATCCCGGGTAATCCAAATTGTGATTCAATAACAATTGCTGAGACAACCACACCGCCCAATGCCAATGCCAACCCGGTTGCCTGTGGTAAAAGGGCATTCCGCAGGTAATAATCCTTAAAAATGGTGTACCCTCCTAGTCCCTTGTGTTCGGCAAAATTAACATAATCTTCGCCTTGAATGGTAATCCCCATGCCACGCATACTCAGAGTCCACCCCCCCACCGAGCCTAACAGGAGTGCCAAACCAGGCAGGATTTGATGCCAGACAACATCCCAAATAAAAGTGAGTGAGGACCAATCAGGGATTACTCCGGTGGAATAAGCGCCTCCCAAAGGAGCTAACTTGAGTTTAAATCCAATAAAGAACAAGAGCAGTACCCCCATCAATACCGGTGGGACGCCCTGAAGCAGGATAAAGGGTGTGGCAAAAGTACGCAGCCATCGAGGAGCGCGCGGCCAGGCGGCGATCGCACCGAGCAGGTTTCCGATAACAAAAGACAAGACCGTCGTCACAAGCAAGAGAACGATCGTCCACGGGAGCGAATCCATGATCAGTTCCAATACGGTGCGGGGATACTTGTTATACGACACCCCAAGATCAAAGCGAGAGATGCTGGAAAGATAATCGGTATATTGTTCAAACAGAGGCTTATCAAGGCCAAACTTAGTATTATATGAGGCGATGATCACCTCCAAATCTTTGGGTGAAAAACCACCCGAGATGGCCAGTGTGGCAAAACGCTCACGCACAGGGTTCTTTTGAGAAATACGCGGGATGAAGAACACTATGGTCGAGGCAGCCCAAATCACCGTAATTAAAAAAAGCAGGCGGCGAATGATTAGTTTGATCATAACGTTTCTCCTTGAATGAGATAATGAATAAGAACACGCGCAGGAGCTAAGCAGGATCTAAATGGTTCATATATCTTAAATTGCAGGGATGCTGCCAACATCCTTACGGCTTTGAATATTATGGTTTTGTTACGTGGCGCGCTTATGGCGCGCCACGTAACTTAGAACATCAAAAACTTATTTGGCTTTCTTGAGGTTGGTGATGACCAACATGCCGGTCTCTGCCCAGAAGGCGCCGTTCATGCCCATGGCTGGGTTAGCCGCAGTGGGCCAATTGGTCCAATAGGTCTGATTGTAGGGGATGCGGTGCAACCATTGGATGACAGGGATGTCGATCGTGTCACGCCAATAGATTCCGAGCGCCTTGGCAGCTGCATCCTGGAAAGCAGGATCATCGGCTGACAGAGGCGCCATGATGTCAAGCAATGCATCGAACTCCGGATTGCTGTAGCGAGCAAAGCTGTTGTTGCCAGCAGTGGTGCCGATCGGTTTGGCATTGCGGCTGGAGTACAAGTCGAGCGCTGCGTATGGATCGATGGTGCTGGCGCCGTGTCCGAACATATACATGCCGGGCTTGCCGTCAGACATATTCTGGTAGGCATCGGTACCAAAGTTGACACTGGCATCGAAACCACCGGTCTTGAGCATTTCCACGAGCACAGGAACGATATCGCTGTGGATGCCTTCGAAGCCATTGATCACGGCAGAGATGGTTTTGCCGTCTTTGTCAGCCCACAAACCATCGGCATTTAAGGTAAAGCCAGCCGCCTTCATTAAGGTTGCGGATTTTTCCAGATTGAATTCAGCCGGATTGTACTGTGCTTCCAAGGCCTTGACGGCCGGGCTATCGGCGAACTTCTGCAAAGCCGGATAGAGCGGGAAGGGGTAGATCGATGCAATCTTAGCGCCATCATAGACGATGTCGTTGATGGTATTGCGATCAATAGTGAGGCTCATCGCCTTGCGAACGTTGGGATCGCTATACGGAGCGAGCTGGGTGTTCACCCACAACGAATTTGGCCACCAATCGAGGTAACCATAAGGAGGGTTACTACCAGAGTGTGTGGTGATCTTTGGGTTGCCATCGAGCAGACTCTTAGCTACTGATGCACGCACATCAAGGATGGCATCGAATTCATTGTTCACTTCACGCTGGACAACGACATCCATGTTTTGGCCAACCTGGCCGCCGATGTTGACCATGACGATGCGTTTGGCTTCCGGCATGGAGATGCGGCCAGCCTTGACTGCCCACCAATCTGCACGCAGATCATAGATCTTTTGATTGGCGTCCCACTGAACGAGATTGTACGGGCCGGAGTGAGGCATATCCAGACCACCTTGGAAGGCGTTCACATCTGCCTCCTTGCTCAAGATGTGCTCAGGTACGATCGGGATACCCGTATCGAACTTGAAGGTCAGCACTTCATACTTGAAGCGCGGGGCCGGAATACTAAAGTTGACGATCACGGTCTGAGCATCGGGAGCCGACATATCTTTCACGTACTGCACGAAGGACGCGTGATAGGGCAGCTTTTCGTTGCTCAACTGTCCATTGAACGTGAAGAGCACATCCTTCGAAGTCAGGGGCGTCCCATCACTCCAGGCGGCATCTTTGTTCATTTTGATGGTCAGCTGGGTGAAATCAGCATTGTAATCCATGCTGTCAGCCAACCATGGGATTTCTTTGCCGGAGAAGATGCCGTAGTATGACAATGCTTCCCACAGGAACACGTTGCCTTCCTGATGAGTATAACCAGGTACGGCCCATGGGCTGGTAACGCCAATGGGTGAAGCAATACTCCAGCCTAGGATGACGGTGTCTTCGCGTGCGACGTCCGGCAAGCTAGCTACAGGGGCTTCGGTTGCTACTACAGGGGCTTCGGTTGCTGCAACAGGGGCTTCGGTTGCTACAACAGGGGCAGCAGTTGCTTTACCACCGCAGGCCGTTAACACAATCGCGATTAGCACGAGTATGCTAAATAACTTGAACTTATTCATATGATTTGATCTCCTCAATAAAAATTTGATTTGTTTTCACAACACAGACAAACACAAGAGATACGATGAGTTATTAAGTTTTGGACACCTCCTTTGTCAGGATGTTGCATTTTTTAGGATGAACGACTAAAATTATAGGCGAATGATGATATTATGTCAATTGTTATGAAACTGTAAACTCTAACTATTACAAGAGATAGGATGAGTTTCCAATATTCGTATTCCTCCAAGGGAGAATATATGGACGAGATATTAAAAAAACTACTACTTGAAGAGGATGAACTTCAGTTTACAAAATTCAACGAAGAAATTGCATGGAAAATTGGAAGTGAACTTGTAAAACAAGCCATCACTAAAAGCCTCCCCATCACCATTGATATTACCCGCGGCGACCATCAAATTTTTCATGCCAGCCAGCCTGGCACATCCGCGGATAATGATGAATGGGTCAAACGAAAAACCCGCCTTACATATAGGTTTGGTCATAGTTCATATTATATTGGACAACTTCTAAAAAGCAAGGGACAGAACCTAGAAGATGCTTATTTGATATCTGAAAATCATTATGCTCCTCATGGCGGTTGCTTTCCCATTATTGTAAGTGGCACCGGTATGGTAGGCACGATCACGGTTTCCGGGCTTGCACAGAAAGAGGATCATCAATTAGTTGTTCAGGCAATTAGGGAATACTTGAGCCATGAAAAATAACATGGGATTAAACCCGGTTATATCAATGTTGGGGCGCAGACTTCGTTTGGCAGTTATTGGCGGAGGCCCCGCATCCTTCATCGGCGCGATGCATCGGCAGGCAGCCAGATTAGATGATCGCTATGAGCTGGTCACAGGAATTCTTTCCGCTGACGCTATCCGGGCAAAGAAAGCCGCTTTGGAAATTGGTTTGGCTTCCGATCGTGTTTATGCAAACGTTCAGGAAATGCTCAACTCAGAATCTCTACGCAAAGATGGCGCAGATGTAGTTGCCATCATGACGCCCAATGACAGTCATTATGAATATGCGGTCGCTGCTTTGGAACATGGCTTTGATGTGATTTGTGACAAGCCCATGACAAACACACTTCAGGAAGCTGAAGCCCTGCATAAGAAAGTGCAAGAGTCAGGATTGATATTTTGTCTGACCCATAATTACACAGGCTATCCCATGGTTCGTCAGGCAAGAGCCATGGTTGAAGATGGGCAAATTGGAACGATTCGTTTAATTCAGGTCGAATATGTTCAAGGCGGAAAGGCCGATGAAACTAAATCAATTCCCACTGATGCGATTCCCTGGCGTTACGATTCAATCCGTGGTGGACCGTCTTTGGTAATGGGAGATATTGGAACTCACGCGCATAATCTCATCCGTTTTATTAGCGGCCTTGAAGTAGCTGAAGTAGCGGCTGAAGTTGGGAACATTGTACCCGGACGGCTGATACATGATTTCGCCGGAGCCTTGCTTCGATTTGAAAATGGCGCGCGCGGAAGTTTTTGGGTTACCCAAGCCGCGGCTGGGGTGGAGAATTGCTTGCGTATCCGAGTCAGCGGCACCAAAGGCAGTCTAGAGTGGATGCAGGAGATCCCGCAGGTTTTAACTTACAAACCGATTCATGGTCCATCTGAAAACCGTACGCCCAATGGACCGGGTACCCTGCCGTTTGCCGCACGTTCCAGCAGAATTGTCGCCGGTCACCCGGAAGGATTTCATGAAGGATTTGCAAATATTTATTCCGATGCGGCCGAAGCGATCAGTGCCCGAAAGTCGGGAAAGAAAGTTAACTTACTGGCACTCCACTTCCCTAACTCGTGGGATGGATTGATGGGTGTACGGTTCGTGAATAGTGTAATTGAATCAAGTAAAGCCAATGGCAAATGGACCAAATGTTAACCTTGTATAGTCTAATTGATTATTCAAGACTGGAGATCCTATGATCAAGCCAGATTCAAAAAAGACCCCTGCTAAAAAAATAAAAAAAGCCACCGTCCGCGGAAAGCTCGTATACCATAATGTCATTGAAAAATTACAGCAACGCATCCGTCAGGCAGATTGGCTGCCGGGGGACCGCCTGCCCAGCATCGCGCAATTGGCAAAGGAAATGCACGTAGGCGCAGGATCCATACGTGAAGCCTTGCGCTCCCTGCAATCGATTGGCCTGATAAAGATCGAGCATGGCAGCGGCGTTTATGTTACTGGCACGCGCCCAGCCACTGAATTGTCCAGCCATTTTGAGAATCTTGGCGATGGCCTGCTGATTTCGTTGGCTGAAACACGCCGCATAATGGAACCAGAGATTGCATTCCTAGCTGCCGAACGCGGTACCGATCAGGAGTTGATTGAAATCGAAACACTTGCACGGAAAATGGAAGAGGAGGAAAAACACGGCCATGATTTCGCTGAACTTGATGTTTTGTTTCATCGCAAGATTGCCTATGCCGCTCGTAACGAGATCTTATTTCAGACCATGGAAGGCGTCAGCGATCTACTTCTGGATAGTCGCCGGGCAATTCTTCTTGACCCAAACTCATTACTGCGGGCGTTACGCTATCATGCACTCATCTCAGAAGCACTGATATCAAGAAACCCTCCTCAAGCTCGTTTATTAATGCAAGGTCACATGAATTCCATGTTAGATGAAGTCCTGGCATCCGAAGCACAAAAACAATCAAAGGAAAAACCATGAAAATTGCAGTAACAGGCGGAAGTGGTGACATGGGGCGTAACTTGATCCCATACCTGCTCGAGCACACCCATACAGTTGTAAGTATTGACCGGACATTGCCCACAACACACACGCACGGAGTAAATTTTATAGCCGCTGACGTGCGTGATTTCGGCCAGCTTGTCGCAAGCATTCGCGGTTGTGATGCTCTTATTCACCTGGCTGCCATTCGCGCTCCGGTCAACCATCCCGACCCGGTAGTATATGCCGATAATACAATCAGCAGTTACAACGCGTTGAGCGCGGCTTCGGCACTCGGAATCAAACGGGTATGTTTGGCCTCGTCCATTAATGCAATCGGCGGCGCATTCAGCCGCTCGCCTCGTTACGATTACTTCCCTGTAGACGAGCAACATCCCACTTACGCGGAAGATCCATACAGTCTTTCAAAATGGGTGCTGGAGCAACAAGGCGATGCCTTCGCCCGCCGATTCGAATGGATGACGATTGCCAGTCTGCGCCTCCACTGGTTACTGGATGAACGAACAAAAGCAGTTCAGAACACGGCGACAATGGGTGATGTCGCGAGAAAACATCTCTGGGCTTACACATTGCTTGGTGAAGCCAGCCGCGCCTGCTTGCTTTCGCTCACCGCAGACTTTACCGGCCACGAAGTTTTCTACATCGTAGCACCGCAATCAGCAGCTGAACAACCGTCAATGGAATTGGCTCGTTATCATTATCCTCAAGCAGAAATTCGAGAGGATTTTTCAAACCACACTGGTTTCTTTAATTGTTCCAAAGCCGAGCGTCTGCTTGGTTGGAAGCATCAGGAGAATTAGATTATGAAAATTACAGATATTAAACCTTTGCCTGTCTGGGTGGGAAGCCGCAATCAACTTGTTGTCAAAATTGAAACTGATGAAGGAATTTATGGCCTCGGCGAATCAGGCCTAAGCGGACGTGAGTTGGCTGTCATCGGCGCGCTTAAACATTTCCGCGAATTTCTAATCGGCAAGGACCCAATGCAAATTGGGCGAATCTGGCAGGAACTTTATCGCGGACAGTATTTCGAAGGCGGACGCGTCCTGCTTGCCGCGCAAAGCGCCATTGATATTGCGCTCTACGATATCGCAGGCAAGGCCCTCAATGTTCCTGTGTACCAACTTCTGGGCGGCAAACAGCGGGATGTGATCCCCTGCTTCGCAACAGCAACAGGCGCGGGCGCGGCTCTGATCGACGATGTTAAACTTCTGATGAAACATGGCTGGAACGTCATTCGCACAGGACCGATGATGCTTGACCATCAAGGCGGCTTCACCGGAGAATCTGATATTTTTGAACCGCGCGAGAGCATCCCTATGACCGCCAAGTGGTTGACAAAAGTACGCGAGGAGTGCGGTAGTGAGGTTGTGCTGGGCATTGATTATCATCACCGTCTTAGCATCGCCGAGACAGCATCATTTTGTCAGCGCATGCCGATGGGCACACTTGATTTTATTGAAGAACCAATTCGTGATGAAAGTCCGGAAGCATATGAAGCCCTGCGAAAGTTGACTGATATACCCTTTGCGGTGGGTGAAGAATTTGCCAGTAAATGGCAGTTTCTGCCTTTCATCGAAAAGCACCTCACCGATTTTGCGCGCGTGGATCTTTGCAATGTTGGCGGTTTTACCGAAGCCATGAAAGTAGCAGGCTGGGCTGAAGCGCACTATATTGATCTGATGCCGCACAATCCGCTTGGCCCGATCTGTACCGCAGCGACAATTCAAATGGCTGCGGCAGTACCCAACTTCGCCTGGCTTGAAGTTCGTGTAACTCAGACTGAGAATTTATATTATGGGCAATCAGGCGTGAACGATGCAGAAGCGCTATTCCCGATTCAGCCGCAGCTCGTCGGGAATTCATTCCCCGTACCCACTGCGCCGGGCTTGGGCATTGAAATAGACGAAAAATTAGCAGAATCACAATCGTGGAAATTTTGGGAAGCCCCGCATTGGAAACGTCGCGATGGTTCCGTGACGAATTGGTAAAAGGGAATTTATGACAAAACAAAATCAATCTCTTTTCTTTGCGAGTGGTTACGCTTCCGCCGAACAGCCCGGTATTCAATCTTTTCTGTTTGACGAAGTCACGGGGAAATTAACAGCGCAGGGTTCATTGATGGGCATCCTCAACCCTTCCTTTATTATTGTTCACCCAAACAGTCGTTGGCTATATGCGGTTAGTGAAACAGGAAAGGACAGTCATGGCGCTTTCGGTGAAGTTTGGGCATTTCAGTTTGATCTTGAGCCTTTTAGCATCCAGCCGATCAATCATCGATCCAGTCGCGGCGATTGGCCCTGTCATCTTCGACTCGATGCGACCAGTCAGTGGTTACTCGCCACCAATTATGGTACTGGCAACGCAGGTCTTTATCCACTTCAACCAGATGGCTCACTCGGTGAGATGACAGATTTTGTTCAGCATCATGGCGAAGGACCAAACCCTGCCCGACAGGAAGGTCCACATGCGCACTCATCTATTTTCACACCGGATAATCGTTTTGCCATCATCGCCGATCTGGGAATTGATCAACTGATAATTTATAAACTTGACTCGACTATAGGCAAACTACTTCCGCACTCACCTGTAAACACACGACCTGGCGCGGGACCACGACATCTTACCTTTCATTCAAACGGCAAGTGGATGTATGCGGCGAATGAACTCGATAACACGGTAACACTATACGATTACGACACAAAAAAAGGTATATTGACCGAAAGACAAAGCCTCCCCACTATCCCGTCAGAGGCTCCAGAAAGTACGATTGCTGATATTCATATTTCCGCAAATGGCAAAAGATTATATGTTTCCAATCGCGGACATGACAGCATTACAGTTTACGATATCGGCACCGATGGAGGTTTGAAAATGGTTTCCATCCAATCATCCGGCGGAAATTGTCCGCGGAACTTTGCACTCGCGCCCGGCGGAAAATTCCTATTGGCGGCAAATCAAAACAGCAATGAAGTTTGTGCCCTGCCAATTCTTGAAGGCACGCAAGCACTCGGTGCACCAGTTGATCGCGCGATTGTGACCGGTGCCTCGTGCATTCAATTTGTATAAACCAATGAACGAATCAACCCGCACACCTCGTTTTGATTTTGTCAGTCTCGGCGAATCCATGCTGCGTTTGAGCGTGCCCACTGGCCACAGACTGGATGATACTCGCGTACTTGATATGGAACTTGCCGGGGCAGAAAGCAATGTCAGTGTGGCGTTGGCACGTTTGGGTCGGCGCACTGGTTGGGTCAGCCGAATGCCTGATCATGCATTGGCTCAGGCGATTCTGCGCGCATTACGTTCCGATGGTGTGGATGTCTCCGCCGTGAATTGTGTCCCAGACGAACGGCTCGGCACATACTTCATTGAATACGCCACGCCGCCTCGTTCCACTCAAGTCATCTATGACCGCGCAGACTCTGCGGCATCACACATGACAACGGCCGATATTGATTGGGATTATCTGCTGGATACACGCGTGTTGCATCTTACTGGCATCACGGCTGCGTTGAGCGATAATTGTTACGATCTGCTTGGGGAGGCAATTCAACGTGCTCACGCCGCGGGGGTAAGGGTCAGTTTTGATGTGAATTTTCGCGCCAAGTTATGGTCAGCCGCAACCGCTGGCGAAAAACTTCGCCCCCTGATCGCTCAGGCAGATATACTTTTGTGCAAAGGCGCAGATGCCGTATCGCTCTTTGGTTGTCAGGGAGAGCCTCGTAAATTAATGACCCAGTTGAAAGCACTCACCCATGCGACTGCCGTCTTCTGTACTTTTGGCGAAGAAGGCGCGGCAGTATTGAGCGGCGATGATTTTGTGACTCAGCCCGCACTCCCAGTGCAAATTGTAGATCGCATCGGTAGCGGCGATGCCTTCGCGGCAGGCGTGCTCGATGGCTGTTTATCGAGAGATGACTACAGCATATCTACATTACGTGAAGGCTTGCAGCGCGGCGTAGCTTTGGCCGCCATTGCATTATCACAATTTGGCGACCGCGTTCTATCATCTCGCGCTGAATTAAACGCGGCATTAGGCACAGAACGGCTTGATATTTCACGTTAGGAGAAAAAGGCATGTCTGCCATTCAACAAATCCTTGAAAAAAAAGTGGTCGCAGTGGTGCGGCTGGATAACTACAACCGTGCAGTGGATGTAGCCCGGGCACTCGCAGCAGGCGGCGTCAACGTATTGGAATTTACACTAACGGGTCAAGGTGCACTGGAAGCCGTCTCTGCGACTCGACAAGCATTGGGCGGCGCTGTTTGTGTGGGCGTGGGAACTGTCCTGTCGTCCGAGCAGGCCGAAGCGGCGATTGATGCAGGCGCAGAATTTCTGGTCACACCCGCCCTGCGTCGACAAGTCATAGCAACCTGCGTCAAACGTCAGACATTGGTATTGTGCGGCGGGCTGACCCCCACCGAATTATTGGAAGCACATGAAGCGGGAGCGGAATTGCTCAAAGTATTTCCCGCGCAATTGGGCGGACCAAAATTTATCAAGGATGTGCTTGCGCCCATGCCCTTCCTGAAGCTGGTACCAACGGGCGGAGTGAGTCCCGAGAATGCGCGAGACTATCTTGCCGCTGGTGCGGTGGCAGTTGGCATCGGCGGAAACTTGGTATCCAACAAACTTGTGGCGGCTGAAGCATTCGATCAAATTACAGCAACAGCGCAGGCATGCATGGATGCGATCCATAAGCAGAGTTAATTGTAAAATGTAAGCGAAGAAATTTTATTTGTAGCGTGTTGTTAAAAATCAAACTCCAACGGAGGCTTCAAATGAATTCTCGTGAACGTGTTTTAACCGCATTGAATCACAAGGAACCCGACCGCGTTCCTTATGATATGGGAGGTACAGTGGTAACCGGCATTCAGGCCAAAGCGTATGCACGCCTGCGTAAATATCTGGGACTGCCTGATAAGGAAGTCGTAATTATTGACATCCTGCAACAGCTCGCCCAGGTGGATGATGATGTGATGGAGCGGTTGGGTGTAGACCTTCGCAATATCTCACCCCGCTCCACTGCCAGTTTCAAAATTGAACTCAAGTTGACTCCCGACGGCAGATACAGCTACTTCCATGATGAATATCAGATTGGCTGGCGCATGCCAACGGATGGCGGCATGTACTACGACATGTTCGAACATCCACTCAGCGGAGAGGTCACACCAGGTATGGTGGATCAATATACTTTGCCAGATCCACTCGACCCATCCCGTTTTGATGGTCTGCGCGCGGCAGCGACCAAAGTGCTCGAAGAAGAAAAACGCGCACTCGTGGTCGGCAACATCTCCGCTGGAATTTTCGAGTTGTATTTATGGACACGCGGATTCAAAGACGGCTATACCGATTGGGCGGGAAATCCTGAGCTTGCAAAAAAGATCCTGCGCAAATATACAGACCTGCAACTTGCCTATTGGGAAAGAATGTTTGAGGTAATGGAAGGCATTCCTATTGATGTAGTTCAAATGGCTGATGATCTCGCCGGGCAAAACAGCGTACTTATCTCCCCCATCTCATACCGCAAACTACTCAAGCCGTTCCACAAGGAAATGTTTGATTACATCCACTCAAAATCGGATGCGAAGATATTCTTCCATTCCTGCGGAGCCGTCCGCAAACTTATTCCTGACCTGATCGAAGTGGGCGTGGATATTTTGAACCCGGTACAGGTTAACGCTGCAAACATGGACTCTGCGGAACTCAAGCGCGAGTTTGGCAAGGATATATGTTTCTGGGGCGGCGGCGTGGATACTCAAAGTGCATTTGATGAATCGCACACGCCGGATGAAGTGCGCGCAGATGTAAGGAAGCGCGTCGAAGACCTCATGCCGGGCGGCGGATTTGTATTCAACACGGTCCATAATATTCAGGGGAATGTTCCCCCGGAAAATATCATGGCGATGTGGGAAACACTGCAAGAGTATGGCGTTTACAACAAGTAAAAGGAGAAACTATGGACCCCAAGAAAATTTTCGATGCCGTGGTTAATGGCGATGTTCAGGAAACTCAAGCAGGTGTAAACGAAGCCCTCGCCGCAAATGTGCCCGCAGAACAAATACTCAACGAAGCCTTGATCCCGGCAATGACGGAAGTAGGCTGTCTGTTCGAAGCGCAGGAGTTTTATGTGCCTGAGATGCTGGTCTCAGCCAAGGCGATGCAATCTGGTTTGAATACGCTCAAACCGTTACTGGCAAGTCAGGCAGATCTATCGAGCAAAAAGACCAACCCCAAGGCAGTGCTCGGCACGGTGAAGGGAGACCTGCACGATATCGGCAAGGATCTGGTGGTCATGATGCTTGAAGGCGCTGGCTTTCAAGTCACCGATCTGGGCGTGGATGTTCCTCCCGAAAAATTCATTGAAGCTGTCAATGATGGTGCGCAGGTGATCGGTATGTCTGCCATGCTGACGACAACCATGCTAAATATGAAAGTAACTATCGAGGCGCTAAAAGATGCCGGCGTGCGCGACAAGGTCAAGGTGATCGTTGGCGGCGCTCCGTTGACTCAGTCTTTTGCCGATAGCATCGGCGCAGATGGATTTGCAAAAGATGCCAGTTCCGCTGTGCGTAAAGCCAAAGAACTAATCACCACACAGGAGGCTACATGAAAAAACTTCGTTGGGGTTTACTGAGCACCGCACGTATTAACAAGGTATTGCTGCCGCCGCTTCGAGCATCAGAGCGAAATGAGTTGACTGCTGTCGCCAGCCGCGATACGGTACGGGCACAGGCATACGCCAAAGAAAGGAATATTCCACGAGTATTTGGCAGTTATGAAGCCATGCTTGCTGACCCCGATATCGATGTCATTTACAATCCACTGCCCAACAGCCTGCATGCGGAGTGGACGATCAAGGCGGCGCAGGCAGGCAAACATATTCTTTGCGAAAAGCCGCTGGCAAATACAGTTGAGGATGTGGATGCGATGACCGAGGCCGCGAAGAAAGCAGGTGTGGTTCTCATGGAAGCGTTCATGTATCGCCATCATCCGCAAACACTTAAAGTGAAGGAACTGGTTGATAGCGGAGCGATTGGAAAACTTCAAGTCATTCACGGGGCGTTCACCTTCAAACTCGGAAATGAAGATGATGTGCGTCTCAATGCATCACTTGGAGGCGGCGGCATCTGGGATGTGGGATGTTACCCGATCAGCTACGCGCGCTTGATCGTCGGCGCTGAAGCTGTCGAAGTATTTGGCTGGCAGGTTACAGGTCAGGCAAGCGGTGTAGATGAAATGTTCGCCGGCCAGATGCGATTCCCAAATAACGTCTACGCCCAATTCGACAGCGGCCTTCGCACTCCTCGCCGATCTTACATCGAGTTGGCGGGTGACGAAGGCACGCTCTCGATCCCGCAACCATTCCAACCTTATCAAAACGAGAAGATCATGCTGACGCGTGGCGACAAAGAAGAAGTCATTTCAATCTCCGGGGAAGACCTTTATCGCGGCGAAGTCGAGAATATGGCTGATGCAATTTTGGATGGCAAATCCACACGCATGAGTCTCGCTGACAGCCGAAATAATGTAGCGACCATCATGGCGTTACTGCGTTCTGCCAGGGAAGGCAAGCCAGTTACCGTGTAAATTTGTAGGCATATGTTTTGGGAAGGGACATCATGAACAAACAAATAAAAAAATCGAGTTTATCCCGCCGTGATTTTTTACGCGTTGGCGGAATTGTGGCTGCGAGTCTGCTTACGAGCAGATGTCAATCTCTTAAGCTTACTCCGACGGAGAGCATGCCGCTTAGCATATCAAAAGCCTCGGTGGCGATCGGTAAAGTGCGGACCTATGACCGTGCCGCCATCGAAAGTCAGATACAAACACTGATAGATCAACTAGGCGGATTGGGAGATGTGGTTAAACCTGGGAACAGCGTTGCCATCAAACCCAATCTGACTGGGGGAGTATCTTCAGGATTGCTCAACGGCATTCCCGCTGAAGAGAGTTACGTCACTCACCCAGAGGTGGTGCGCGCATTGGTCAAGCAAGTACAAGCGGCAGGCGCGAAAGAAGTATTCATCGTTGAGGCGGTCTATGAATGGGAATCCTATTCCATGTGGGGCTATGAGGAGATTGCCAAAGACCTTGGTGTGACATTGATCGACTTGAACGGCAGCAAGCCTTATTCCGATTTCGCGGAGATATCCGTCGGAGCCAACAGCCACATCTACAAGACTTTTACAGTGAACCAAATTTTGAAAGATGTAGATGTCTTCATGTCGGTCTCCAAGATGAAGAACCACGATCTTGCGGGCATAACACATACCATGAAAAATCTGTACGGTCTTGTGCCCTACCGCCTCTATCGTTTGAACGACCAGGATAAGTACCGCTCCGAATTCCACGGCACTGGAACCGAAACCCGGGCGCGTCTGCCGCGCATCATTGTTGATATCAACCGTGCGCGCCCCATCAACTTCAGTTTGATCGATGGGATCAAGACCACGCAAGGCGGCGAGGGTCCGTGGATCAAATCCCTCGCCCCGATCGAACCGGGAATTTTGATCGCTGGAAAGAATCCAGTCGCAACGGACTCTGTCGCTACTGCTGTCATGGGACATGACCCAACAGGTGATTATCCCAACTCCCCTTTTGTGCGCGCCGACAATCACATCAAGCTTGCCGCGCAAGCCGGGCTGGGAACCAATCGATTGGAAGAAATTGAAGTGCTTGGATCGCAGATCAGTGAAGTTAAAACCCAATTCGTTCCAGCGCCCTAATTTTTGGGGATCAGAGCATATTGGGAATATCCTTTCTTTATGGAGATCCTATGAGCAACCCATTCACTCTTGGCGTTAATTACTGGCCGCGCCGAAAAGCCATGTATTGGTGGAGCAATTTTGATGCGGGCGAAGTGCGCGAAGAATTCAATATCATTAAAGAGATTGGCTTGAATGTCGTCCGCTTATTTTTATTATGGGATGATTTCCAACCCGAGCCTGATTCGGTGAATAAGGACGCGCTTACCAATTTGCTAAAGGTCGCGGACATCGCTGCCGAAAACGGACTCGGTCTCGACGTCACCTTCTTCACCGGTCACATGAGCGGACCGAATTGGAGTCCGCGCTGGTTGCTGGGCGGGGATTTGCCTCCGCAGGCGCACAGACATTGGCTGCATGATGTTGTCAGCAATGGAAAAATAACCGACAAAGGTTACCGCAACATGTTCCACGATGAGATAGCGTTAAAGGCAACCCGTTTGCTTTTGAAAACAGTTATCAGCGCGCTCAAAGATCATCCCTCCATTTGGATGTGGAATCTCGGCAACGAACCCGATCTATTTGCATGGCCCAATACTTCTGAGGATGGCGCTGCTTGGGTAAAGGAAATGGTCGGGTTGATCAAATACATTGACCCGCATCATCCCGTCACCATAGGCTTGCACGGCGACGGTTTGCATCGCGACAACGGTCTGCGAATTGACAAAGTGTACGCGCACACAGATGTGGCGGTGATGCATTCCTATCCCATGTACACAACCTGGGCGCGTAAACCGCTTGACCCTGACTTCGTCCCGTTCACCTGCGCCCTGACATCTGCGCTGTGCGGCAAGCCCGTGCTGATGGAAGAGTTCGGCGGCTGTACCGCGCTTCCGAATGAAGCCACCTACACCATGAAATGGATCGAAACGAACGGACGTGAACATGAACAATTCATGGCCAGCGAAGAAGACTTCGCAGAATTCTTGAGCCTGACGATTCCCAAATTACAAGACAGCGGCGCGACAGGCGCGATGCTCTGGTGCTTTGCCGATTACGTTCCCGAATTATGGAATTCACCTCCATGCCAGAACGCCCGTCATGAACGCTTCTTTGGGATGGTGCGGCCAGACGGCTCGCTCAAACCTCATGCAAAAGTAATTCAGGAATTTGCGAAGACAAAACCGCAGGTGAAACCAATCCCTGATTACGCAAAGATGATCGTCAATCCCGATGAGTTTTATAAAGAACCGCTGAGACATCTGGTGGATTTGTATAAAAACTATCTGACAGGTGTTGAAAAAGAAGAAGCATTTGCCAAATAAATCTTGAATTAATAAATTTATACATCATAAACCAATCAACACAAAAGGATAAAAAACAATGCCAAAAAACACCTATAACTTCCCGAAAGAGTTTGTCTGGGGTGCTGCAACCGCGTCGTATCAGATCGAAGGTGCGTGGAATGAACACGGCAAAGGCGAATCCATTTGGGATCACTTCTCGCACACGCCGGGTAAAGTCAACAACAATGACAATGGCGATACAGCCAACGATCATTATCACCTGTGGCGTAAAGATATCAAGTTGATGAAACAACTTGGTCTTAAAGCCTATCGTTTCTCAATATCCTGGCCGCGCATTCTGCCAAAAGGACGTGGCAAGATAAATCAAAAAGGAATTAACTTCTACAGCAAACTTGTCGATGGTTTGCTGGCAGCGGGCATTACCCCTTATGCCACCCTTTATCACTGGGATCTCCCGCAAGCCTTACAGGATGAAGGCGGCTGGGAAGTACGCTCAACAGCCGAGGCTTTTAAGGAATACACCGAAGCCATCACACAGGCGCTCGGTGACCGTGTAAAGAATTGGATCACCATCAACGAACCTGCCTGCGTCGCATGGGTGTCAAACGATATGGGTGAACATGCTCCTGGCTATCAAGATATGAAGCGCGCCATCCCCGTTAGTTTCCACGTGATGCTCGCGCACGGTTGGGCTGTACCGATCATCCGCAAGAACAGTCCAAATTCGGAAGTGGGGATTGTGCTCAATGTAGGATGGAGAATGGCCGCTTCAAACTCGACTTTTGATCTGGATGCCGTCCGAGCAGGAGACGGCAAGTGGACGCGCTGGTTTGCCGATCCGCTCTACGGACGCGGCTATCCCGCCGATGTGATCACGGATTTTGAGCAGGCCGGTTTCCTGCCTAACGGAATGAACTTCGTAAAAGATGGCGATCTCATCGCCATTGCAGCGCCGACTAATTTCCTTGGTATCAATTATTACAACCGCGAAGTCGTCCGTTCAAATGCCGCGGGTAATGATCCGCAAACCGTTTTTCCCAAACCAAAGTCCCCCGAAAACTGGACCGAAATGAATTGGGAAAATTACCCCGATGGCTTGGCGGGTGTGCTTGGCATGATGTACTTTAATTATCAGCCGCTCAAAATGTATGTCACCGAGAACGGAGCGAGTTATTCCACCGCCCCCGATGAAAATGGCGAAGTACATGATACGCTTCGCTTAGATTATTATAAAACTCACCTCGCTGCGGTTCACCGCATCATGCAGGCGGGAGTGCCCATGGCTGGTTACTTCGCCTGGTCGCTCATGGATAATTTCGAATGGGCAAAAGGGTACGACCAACGCTTCGGCATCGTGTGGGTGAATTTTGAAACCCAGGAGCGCATCCTGAAAGACAGCGCCAAATGGTATAAAACGGCTATCAGAAGAAATGGATTTTAAAATAAATAAGACTTACACAAGACAACATGTACAGCCACGAATTTCCCGAAAATTCGTTTAACACCACACTCCCAAAAACACCACTGTGCAAGTGCGTGCGGATAAAAGATCAACAAGACAAAAAATCGGAAACCTCTCCTCACGGCCTCCACGAGGGAGCATACCAATCATATTCAGTGGATAAACCTGGCGCTTCCAATATCTTCTTTCGCATTGAGGAAAGATTGATCAAAAACAAATGACCACCGGTTGGAGATGTAGTTTCCTCCACAAGCAGATACTCTCCATTCGGTGAGAAAATCAGGCGTCCCACGGTTACACCTTTATAGATAAGAGAAATATTTTTCCCATTGCGGCTCACAACAAATACTTCTGCGAGAGGCTCACCATTGGAAAAACTGCTGTAATAATTAAATGCGATAAATTTACTGTCGGGCGACCAGACGAGCGGATATAAACTTCCACCTGTAAAGGTGGCCAGCGTTACAGCATTCGCACCGTCAGGCTCCATCACCTTCAACAAATGAATTTGACTGGAGTAATCATAGTCATCATACGCGAGCAAACTCGCATCAGGTGAAGCAACAAATGGGGATTTCGTTAACAACGTTTCGAACATCGGGCGCGCCTGTCCACTGGCGGCGCGTACTAAATAAATGGAACCTTCATGGCCAGGCAACGCCGACCTCATGATCACATTTTCCGTATACCAGCCATCCATTATATAAGGACGCCCTTCCAGGGGAATGCTTGCTGATATGCTTTTCAACTCCGTACCGTTCGGATGAACCACATACACATCTTCCCCACCCAGCCCATCCTGTGTACGAAACGCGATCCATTGACCATCACGCGACCAAAATGGCGGGTCAATATAAGGGAACTCCGCGAGTGAAGTCCATGTTTTTGTAGAAGCATCGAACAGCCATAATTTTGTCGGCGTGCCGTTTGACCTATCTGAATAAGCAAATGCGGCATATTTTCCATCAGGCGACCAGCTCAATGCGCTGATCGTAAAGTTAAAAGCAAACGGAACTTCGATCTTTTCCAAAGGCGGGCATTTCGCGCCGTCAACCACACACATACCCGACACGCGCACCAATTGAATGGATTGACCCGCTTGCCCTTGCCGCGGCTGTAAAAAGAAATACAACTCCCCCGCTTCCTGTACGGTCATTGGGCTGGATTCTGTTACAACAGGCACTCCCCCAACTGGAACAGACGTCAACTCCTGCGACAGATCAACCGGTGCAGCAAATAAAGATGGGGCAAGAGTCTGATCATAGCTGATCTGATTTACCACTCGCTCCCCCTGCAAGGTACCATTTCCATCTTTTCCAAATTCCTGTAATTTCAAGATGACTGCCGTTCTTGTATCAAGCCACATCCTCCATGAAAGGAAAGAATTCGCGCTGAACATCCACTCAACAACCAGAGTTTCGCGCCCGGCGATAGAAGCCATTTCCACAGGTTTGAAAATTCCCTTGTTTTGAGCATAATCAGAAGGGAAGGCAAGCTGGGAAAGTGGCGTGCCGATCTGCGCCCAAATGGGATTTGGATAAGCCTCTCCTTCAACAACTGGCGGAATATATTGACCAACACGCGCGAAATCAGGATATAAAAAAGTTTCCACCTGCCCCGAATTGTTGTTTGTATAAATATTTATGCTGTCGCTGATCTTCGATAATTTTTCGGTACTATTGGTCACGCCGGTCAAATCAATTTTAAATCTGCTGTTGAGAGGGTCGAGCAACACCTGTTCCGAATATATTTGTATTGTGCCGTCAGATGAATACGAGGTAATATCCCCGTTCATTTGGATGCTCTGCCATCTGGCCGCGCTCTCAAGCATGGCGAGCTGGATCTGCCCGGAGGTGGAATCAACTGTCAGATTTAATGGAGCAAGACCGGATGCGGTATTGATCGGTGTTATTGAATCAAAATATGAAGCAGGAGTTGGAGCTGCCAGCGGGGCACAAGCAGTCATAAAAATCAATGTCAGGATCAAAAAATTTTTCATAGAATCTCCTCGCTTGGATAGAATCAGCAAACCGATTTACAGACGATCGCGTAAATTAACAGTTCCTGTTGTCAAAAGACAACAGGAACTGTTTTTAATTTTCTAAATTAAAACTGAAGTAATTTGCGCTTTTGTTGCCAGCGTTCAAACAGCGCCAATTCAGCAACAACCAACCTGATGTTGGATCGTTGTGCCGAGCGGATGGAATCACTGTTTATTAATCGTGGTGCTCTTTGACGGAGTCGGCCCTACGCCGCCGCCCGAGGCAGTTGCCAGGTTCGTCACAGAAACAGCAGTCATGTCACCTGCGGTAATAGTGTAAGGAGCAGTACAGGATACCGTAGCACTTGGAGCCAGAGTGAGGGTCGCAATTCCGCAGTTGATTGGAGTGGCGCCAATAAGTCCATCCGTCACGGTGAACTGAGCCGGGCCCAGAGCTACATTGCCAGTGTTCGTAATGATATAGGAAAAAGTGATTATATTACCGGCCGCGCTATAGGTGGTTGGAGTGGCCGAGGTTGCCAGTGTCAGTGCTTTTACGGCTTTATTGATCGTGAAACTCTTGGCCGCAGAGGATCCCACTCCACCGCCCGAGGCGGTTGCGGTATTCGTTACGGAAGCAGCTGTCAGATTTGCCGCGGTGATCTTGTAAGGAACGGCATTGCAGGAAACTTCCGCGTTTGGAGCCAGGCTTGTGCCGGCTGCGCCGCAGTTGAATGCCGCACCAAAGAGATTGTCGGTTATGGTGAACTGAGTCGGTCCCAGAGTTGTCGTGCCAGTGTTTTTAATTACGTATGAATACGTGATCACCTGGTCAACTGTGTCATAGACAACCGGGTTGGCCAGGGTGGTTACTGTTAGTGGAGTGGGAGTGCCTGAAACATTAATCTTCACCCAGAATGACTTATTGCAACCAAGTGTTTTGTTGCCAAATGGGGCAAGGGCAAAATCGACACTCTTATCGTTTTTAAATTTCCAATAGCCGGTGTAGACGCCCGCAGTGCTGGGCGCGGTGAGGTTAACGGCAATATCTACGACTGCGTTTGGGGCAACAGATAATGGCAAGGCTGCTGTATTTGGTCCACTCATCTGATTACTATCTGATTTCGTCGAGTCAAAAACAAGTTGATAGGCAGTTGTCCATGTAGTAGTGCCGATATTCCGAAGCTGCCAATGCTTGGTAAAGGTTTCTCCAGGTTTAAAAGTTGCGCCATCCTTAACGAGAAGGTCGCTTTCAAACTTCGCATAATCTGTACAGCTCGTAGATGGTGCTGGAGTTGAAGTCACTCCACTACCGGATCTGGTGATGCGTGGACTACCCCATAAAGCGCGGTCACCTGCAGCAGAACTATCATATGCAGAAACGTACAGGATAAATTTTACGTTTTTTCCGGCAAGTGAATTAAGACTGATGTTAACAGGGTAAGTATTGCCTTCATATTTTTCACGAAAGGGTGGTTCTTTCCATAGGGTTTTTACATCAGTCGAGCCATCAATTTGATATTGAAGGCGATATGCAACATAGCAAGTCGTTGCGCCAGTTTGGCATCCAATCCGGGATTGGAAACTGTCTCCAGATTGAACCAGGAACGGAGGGTAAATCGCCTGGATGTAGCCGTTGGCCGCATTGTTCGGTACAAATAATAAACCAGCTCCATAATCTTTTCCATCTTCAAATATGGGCTTGTCAAATTTGAGCGCAAAACCGCTGGCATTCCCTTCCGTGCCGGGGAAAGTTATCGCACCTGCGCCGCTGGACCATATAACACCGCTGACGCCGGTATCTGCGGCATGCGCGACGAAATCATAGCCGATTGTTTCAGCCGCATACCCAATAGTAACTCCTATTGGCATAAACGATAGAATTAAAACAAGTAAAAGAATTTTTGAAGCCAATTTCATACGAAGTCGCATAAGATCCTCCTTAAACAGTAATAAAAAATATGACGTCATTGAACTTAAAAAATCCGTCCAATGAGAATTCGATAACGCAAGTATATCCTCATATAAAATAAAAATCCAACCCTTGATGAGAATTACTGGGATATCCAGGAAGACGCCGGTATCAAGATTTTTTTCGAGATTCCAGGCATAATAAAAAAATTCCCGTTACCTTTCGGCAGCGGGAATAAATTTCAACTTTTTTATTACGGAGTGGCTGTTGGCGTGGCCGTGGAAGTAGCTGTTGCGGTAGGGGTAGATGTAGCCGTGGCTGTTGAGGTGGCTGTGGTCGTTGCGGTGGCCGCTACCAACCCCGCGTTATAGATCATAGGCGCAACCCATAGCGCGCGGTCACCTGTTGGAGAGCCGTTGGAAAGAACGGTGAGAATAAATTTTATATCGGTACCCACAAGTGATTCGAGGCTCTGATCAGCGGTACCATAACTGCCTTCATTTATTTCACCAAAAAACCATAAGGTCTGAATGGTGGAACTGCCGGAAATGGAATAATCCAGGCGGAAGGTTACATTACATTGCGCAGTGCCTTCACAATTAACAAGGGAGCGGAATTTATCACCGCTTTTTACTTTATAAACCGGATAGAAGCCTTGAATATAACCGTTAGTAACATTCTGAGGGAAGGTAATCAAGCCAGTGCGATTATCGTTGACGCCATTCTCGAGTCTGGAAGGATTGACTGTCAAAACAAAACCTCTTGCATCACCATCAGTGCCGGGGCATGGTAACGCTCCGGCTCCGCTGAACCAGGTCGCTGCGCACACGTTCGAAACAAAATTATAGCTTGTGCCGGCGATGGGAGTAGCTGTGGCCCCAGATGTGGGGGATGGGCCGGGGGTCACTGCTGTACCCGATACTTTGATCTCAACCCAGAATGATTTTGTGCCGCCCGTGCCAATTCCAAATGGAACGCCTGCGCTAGTCTTAAGTTTCCAGTAGCCGCGATAGGTTGTGCCTGTCGCAGGTGCTGTCAGGTTGATGCTGATATCAACGGTTTGGCCGGTCACCACGGTGGTCGGAATGACCGCCGGCTCGAGGCCGCCCATCTTCTCGCCAGTGTCAAAGATCAAGCTGTAGTTCGTCCAGGAGCAGGTACCAATATTCTTAAGGCGCCAGGTCTTTAAGAACGGAGCATTCGGCTGGAATGAAGTACCATCCGGTACGTTCACATCGGATACGAATTGAGCAAGATTAGTACAACCAGAAACAGCGGTTGCGGTTTTAGTTGGAGTAATCGTAGGGGGCGTTCCTGTAACGGTGGGAGCCGGCGTATTTGTTGCTACCACGCCACCCGAACGTGAAATGATCGGATTTACCCACAAGGAACGGTCACCAGTTGGTGAACCATACGCCGAAGTAACGAGAATAAACTTTACGTCCTTACCCGCAAATGAACTCAGATCAAGATTTACACTGTATGTCCAGCCTTCATATTTTTCACGGAAGGTCCAGAAGGTTTTCACTGGATCAGTACCGATTTGATAATCCAGGCGATAAGCCACATAACAAGTGGTAGCGTTAAATTCGCAACCAATGGTCGACTGGAAGCGGTCACCACTTTGTACTTTGAAGATTGGATAAATCCCTTGAACATACCCATTGTTGACATTGTTTGGAGCAAACAGCAAACCCGCCAGCGAAGATTCGACTCCGCTTTCGAATTTGGGTTTATCCAATTTAAGCGCAAAGCCGTTGGCGTTCCCGTCCGTACCGGGGAAAGTGAATGCACCCGCGCCAGTAGACCAGGTCGCATCGCCTGCCTTTGCAGTAAAATCATAGCCTGTACCGGCGGAGGGCGATGAACCTACATTGATCTCAACCCAAAAAGTACTGTTTGCGTTGGAACCTATTCCGAACTCGCCGCCTGCAGTGCTCTTAAGTTTATAGTAGCCAAAGTAATGACCAGCAACAGTGGGCGCAGTCATATCCACTGAGATATCGACTGTGGCGCCAACAGCGACGGTTGTGGGGAGGGCAGCCGAGGCGGGCGCACCCATCTTCTCTCCGCTTGCAAAGATCAATGAGACATCGCTCCAGGCGCATGTCCCGATATTCTTAAGTCTCCAGGTCTTTTTGAAAGCCGCACCTGATGCATAATTCGTGCCATCGGGTACGGTCACATCAGAAACAAATTGCGCCCAATTACATACTGCGGCTTTAGCAGGTTGCACAGCCGCAGCAGGTATGATGGAAAGCATCAAGGCAAGCAAGAGCATTGTTGTTGCAAATTTTGATATAAATTTCATTTCTTCCTCCATTCAATACACACACATTACAAGGACGTAAAATAATCCGAAAAGTTCCCTGACCATACACTGTCACTAGTATAACTATTCTTTTGAGAATGTTCAATATGCTTAGCGGGCAATTTACTGGTCAATTTTTACCATATCAAGAAGACTTCGAAAGCCTACATAAACTATAATCACGAATATGCCACGTATCATTCTTCATTTAGATCTTGACGCTTTTTTTTGTTCCGTTGAAGAAACTCAAAATCCCGATCTACGCGGCAAGCCTTTTGCAGTAGGAGGCAAACCGAATGAGCGCGGCGTTGTGGCATCCTGTTCCTATGCCGCGCGCGCTATTGGGATACACAGCGCCATGCCCATGTCGCGCGCGCTTCAACTGTGCAGGAATCTGATCATCGTGCCCGGGCGGCATAAATTGTATGGCGAATGCTCAGAAAAAGTTATGACCAAACTACGGGATCTAACAGGTTTGGTCGAGCAGATTTCCATAGACGAAGCCTTTCTCGACATCTCAGACATGCGCGAAGCCCCGGCGCGCATCGCACTCGACCTGCAAGCTGATATCAAAAACGAACTGCAGTTACCAAGCTCGATCGGGATCGCATCCAACAAACTCGTGGCAAAAATCGCGACCGAGGTTGGAAAGAAATCAAACAAGAAAAGAACCGAACCGCCTTTTGCATTAACCATTGTACCGTATGCTGACGAAGCAACATTTCTCGCGCCCCTGCCTGCGGATATGCTCTGGGGCGTGGGACCAAAAACCTCCGCGCGATTAACCCAACTCGGCATCCACACCATCGGTGATATCGCCAACTGGCCTGAAAAAGAGATCGTCAATCTCTTCGGCGAGAATGGTCGCGACCTCTGGCGTCATGCGCATGGAATTGATAACCGTCCCATTGTCACAGAATATGAAACAAAATCCATCAGCCAGGAAAACACATTCAACGTGGATATCCGTGATGACAAGACTCTCGAAAAAACAATTCGTGAACAATCAAAAGAAATTGGACGTCAGCTTCGCAAGAATGATCTCGCTGGAAAAACTGTCAAGCTAAAAATCCGCTGGCCTGATTTCACAACATTGACCCGACAGATCACATTACCAACATCCACGGATAACGATGATGAAATTTTTCACGCGGCCATCAAGCTGATGAAAACTGTCCGCAAGCCGAATCAAGCCGTTCGGTTGGTCGGGGTCGGAGTCAGCGGAATCGGCGCTCCGGTGCGTCAACTCAGTTTGTGGAACGCAGGCAGCGAGAAGTCGCGTAAACTTCAGGAAGTGGTCGATCAGCTTCAGAAAAAATATGGAAGGGATATCATCCATAAAGGAGAATCATGAAAATACTAGATTTGAAGAAGAAGTTCAAATATCTCTATCAACCTACAGCCAAAAAGATAGAGATTATTCAAGTGCCTAATTTGCAATTCGCCATGATCAACGGCGCAATTGAAAAGGGACAGGCGCCTGGCACATCCCCTTTATTTGCACAAGCCACACAAGCGCTTTATGGACTTTCATACACACTCAAGTTCATGCTCAAAAAACGAAAGACTAACGCCGTTGATTATCCCGTCATGGCACTCGAAGGTTTGTGGTGGGTGGAAGATGGCATGTTCGACATCACCATAAAAGACAATTGGTTTTACACGTTGATGATCATGCAGCCTGATATCATCAAAAAAGAGATCTTTGAGGAAGCAAGGGAACAAGTCCGCAGGAAGAAAGGGGATAGTGAAATGTTATCCAAATTGAAACTTGCTACTTTTGATGAAGGCTTGTGCGTGCAGGTGATGCACATCGGCCCGTACTCCACGGAACCAGCAACCATTGACCACATGAAGGAATTCATGGCCGAGAATAATTTGCGTGATAACGTGGGGCCGAACGGCAAACATCACGAGATCTATCTTAGCGATCCACGCAAAGCCGCGCCTGATAAAATGAAGACGGTCTTGAGACATCCTGTTATCAACATTTAAACTTTCAAACGAGGAAATCCATTGAACTGCTTCTATCATTCCACCTCTCCCGCCGTTGGACTTTGCAAACATTGTCAGCGCGGACTGTGCCCTGAGTGCGCCGCCGTGATCGATGATGTACTCGCTTGCAAACATCGCCACGAAGATGCCGTACAAAAACAAGAACAGCTCAGTGCGCGCAACTTGTTCCAATCCAAACGGGTTGCGTCCGCCTACCATCGCAACGCCATTTTTTATGGGTTGGTCGGCGCGTTGTTCACAGGCTTTGGAGCCTTGCAGTATCGCTTTCTAGGGTTGCAGGCTGTGTTCTTTATCATGATCGGATTTCTCCTGCTCTACGCAGCCAGCGCAAATTATTTTGAAGGCAGAAAGCATAAGTAGTTTTTTGCAACTCTTTTCGTTTAACTACGTAAAGTAAACAGACAAAACAAAAGGAGAAAAAAAATGAACAGCTATAAAACCCTAACCCGAAGCAAATCCAACCGCATGGCTGCGGGCGTATGCGCAGGTCTTGCAGATTATCTCAACATGGATCCCACCGTTGTGCGCCTTCTATTCGTTCTGAGTTTCTTTGCTTTGCATGGTGGTCTCGTGATAGCCTATATCATCATGGCCATCGTCACCCCCGAAGAATCTGTCACGCAATAAATACGAGTTGGCAGGTTTAATGGTTTGAACGTTGAAACCGTTAAACCTGCCAACTTTTTAAAGCGTTCTTAACGAGCCAACGTCAGGAAGACATCCTCCAAAGTTGGTTCGCCCTTTTCGATTTTTTCCACACTCAAGCCTTCTCTACTTAAGAGGCTTTGCATCGCATCCTTCTTAACCTGTGAGCTGATCACGCGCAAATGGTCACCCGACAACCCAACGCGTTCCACGCCAGCCATAGCCGAGAGAATCTCCACGCCGCGTTCCAGCGGATGCACGAACACTTCCCAAACATCGCCGGTAATAATGGACTTCTTTAAATTGGTTGGCGTATCCATGGCCAGCAATTTTCCATCGCGCATCACGCCGACGCGCTCGCAGTATTCGGCTTCGTCCATATAATGCGTGGTGACCAAAATCGTCACTCCGCCTTCCGCCAACTCATAGATCAGATCCCAGAATGCCCGGCGCGCGGTGGGGTCAACACCTGAGGTGGGTTCATCGAGGAACAATAATTTCGGTTCATGCACAAGCGCAATGCCCAGAGAGAGTCTTTGCCGCCAGCCAGTGGACATGTCTTTCGTCAGGGTATTCTCATGTCCTTTGAGTCCAACGAGTTCAATGGTCGATTGGATGCGGGCTTTTTCTGTAATCCCATATACACCGCCATAAAAAGTCAAATTTTCACGAACGGTCAAGTCATCATAGATCGCAAATTTTTGAGACATGTATCCAACACGCTTGCGGACTTCTTCGGTTTGCTTGAAAGCATCAAATCCCAAAACAGTTGCTTCGCCTTCGCTTGGCTCAAGCAGGCCCAACAGCATACGAATCGTGGTTGTCTTTCCAGAGCCATTCGGGCCAAGGTACCCAACCACTTCCCCAGCATTCACTTCAAAGTTGATGTGATCGACAGCGACAAAATCACCAAAGCGGCGTGTTAGATTCTCAACATAGATAACGGGTAAGGTCATGTTTAATTACGCTCCGCTTTCCAGCACAGATTTCAATTTTGCTAAATTCGCTTCCATCAAAGATTTAACCTGACCAGTCATGACACCTTCTGCAAGTTTAAAAACACCAGAGGGGTTGCCCTGCACACTCAGGCTGATCTTCGTTCCAGTGCCGACAGTTTTAAGCGCTAGTGTTAGATTCATTTGCATCGGTCCGGCATTCAATTGAAATCCGCATTTGCTTTCAGGCTCGTAAGTTTGTACCTGTAATTCGCCTTCGAGGCGGCGGCCAATGGCTTCGCCAACCGTTTTGAATTTTGTACCAACAGCAACAGCGCCCGGCGTAACCTGCTCAATGCTGACAACAGCAGAATTCCATTTAGACATGTTATTTGGATTCGAAACAAATGCAAAAACATCTTTCACGGCGCGGTCGATCAATGTACTAAAGTCGAGATTAATCATAACGATACTCCTTTCAGAGTTACAGCACTGGGTTGGATGAAAATACCTGGTCTTCAGACAGTGCAATGAAGACATCTTCCAAAGTGGAGGGAATGGCACGCAGTTCTGTCAGCTTGCCGCCAGCGGATTCGATCTCCTTGGGCAATCGCTTCATGATGAGATCGGTCTTGCCCGCGCGCACACGCAGGTGCAACTTATCGCCAAACGCCGCGACATCTTCAACATCTTCATCTTGATGCGCGACATGGCGTAATTTATTGATGGGCGAGCCTCGCAATTCAAGAACACGATTATTGAAACGCGCGCGCAAATTGGACGGAGTATCTTCGGCGATGATCTTGCCCTCTCTCATAAATCCAACACGATGACAGCGTGAGGCTTCATCCATATATGGAGTTGAGATGATAACACTGACACCACCACCCTGCCCTTCGGACATCCCCCTATTTTCTCCGAAAATGGTGGGAGAATCAAAGTGGGGAGCCGAAACAAGTTTGATCACAAGTTGCCAAAAATCCTGACGGGTGACAGGGTCAACACCTGTGGTGGGTTCATCCAACAACAACAAGCGCGGACGTGTGACAAGCGCAGAAGCCAATCCAAGTTTTTGCTTCATGCCGCCTGAAAGCTGCCCCGCGCGGCGATCTTTGAACTTATCGAGACCGACGAATTCAAGAATTTCCATCGAACGCGGCAACCATTCTGTGGCAGAGAGTCCACGTATTTCGGCGAAGAAGCGAATGTTTTCCAAAACAGTTAGATCTTCGTACATGGAAAATCTTTGCGAAAGGTACCCGATCGTTGAGCGTGCCAACTCTGTCTGCTTTCGCAAGTCATATCCGCAAATGGTGACATCACCTTGATCAGGTAATAAAGCACCAACCAACAGCCGCATGGTGGTAGTCTTGCCTGCGCCGTCGGAGCCGACAAGTCCATAAATTTCACCTGCTTTGATATTCAGGTCAACCCCATCCACGGCATGGACTTTGCCGAAATATTTTTTTATTCCGTTTGCTTGAACTAAATAATTTGTCACGGTTAATTCTCACTGAATGTTGTTGGATGAACGATCACAAATGCTTCGTTTTTTGCCAGGTCTTCCAATTGCTCGCGGCTGGGGCGGCGGGGCAATCCATGCGCTTTCTGCATGATAAAGCCGATCATGCGTGGATGTCTTTGAAGCCGCACTTCCATAAAATCCGCAAACCTGGATGGGTCGCTGATAACTTCCGCAGTACCGTAAAAATGTTTTACGCCGACTCTCAATTCCACTTGTGGATTAGCTTGAATGTTGCGCACCCAATCAGAGCACATGCCGCGCGCCGAACCCAGATAATAATCCGCGCCGATCATTTCATATTGAAGAGGAGTCACCCGCTTCATACCTGAGCTGCGGCCTGTGGTGGTCAAAAGAAGGATGATCCTGCCGATTAGCGGACCAAACCCGTTTGCGTACAGCACACGATGAATTTTTTGTACATTCTTCATCTTCGCCCAATCGAAATTCATTATGGTCATGATATTTCAACTTTTACTTTTGCCATTGAAATGTTTAAACATTCGACATTACTTAAAAACCACATCCGCCGGCATACCGATCTTCAACTTCCCTGCGGGGTCTGCCACTTTTAATTTGATCGCATAAAAAGTGGAACTTCGTCCTTCAACAGTTTGAACATTGCGTGGAGTGAATTCCGCTTGATCTGCAATGTGGACGACCGTGGCAGTGAAAGTTAGATTGGGGAATGAATCCACACGAACTTCGGCAGTTTGGCCAAGACTGACTTGTCCATAAAGAGCTTCGGGAACATAGACTGTAATGGTTAAGTCAGTGAGATCAGCCATCGTCAACGCAACAGCGCCAGGCTGGACGAATTCACCAGGCTCAACATTACGGAGGAGGATGACTCCATCCATCGGCGCAAGAATGGCAAGTTTGGTAACTTGCGTATCAAGCAAAGCAAGATTTGCATCGGCTTGCGCAACTGAAAATTTAGCCTGATCCAGGGATCTGAGAGCGGCTACAACGGCTGGAGATTCTGCACCTGTTTGGAAGGATAGCCAGCGCGCGTATGCCGCGTAATATCTTTGCTGCGCGGCGATGACTTTTCCGCGGGCGTATTCAAGATCAGTGGCCTGGTCAGTGGTGAGCGAATCGTTGTATGCAGTCTGCGCGTCATCAAGTTCGGTTAGCGCGATTTCATAATAATCATTCGCGGCATCGAGCAGCCCTCCGCTATTTGATGCATCCTCGGCCTCGGTCTTTACAGCTTCAGCGATCAAAAACGCGGCGCGGGCATCGGCAAGACGTTTTTCGGCTTTGAGATAAGCAGAGTCATTCAATTTGCCTATTACGTTTGTCAAATTATCAGCCACATCAGTCAGCGCGGTTTGAGCGTTATCCAATTCTAATTTTGCCGATTGAACTTGTTCAGCTGGATCAAAAAACCATGCAGGCTGACTAAAATCACCGGGCTTGCTGACTTTTAGATCTTTTGCGCGTTGAGCATCCTGCGCTGCGATGGCGGCTTGCAAGGCTTGATCATATTTGACCTGAGCGGCGGCGAGCGCGGCATTGGCAGAGTCAACTGAAGCGGCGGCGACTGCCCGTTGAGCAGTCAGCAGGTTCGGGTCCAGATGAAGAAGTGGGTCATTCATCTTAACAGGTTGTGATTCCTGGACGAGGACATCCGTCACCTTACCGGCGATCTCAGGCGCTACATTCACTATGGTGGCTTCGATGGTGCCTGAAGCGGTCAGATCACTAGGACCGGTATTGTTGAGGGAACGAAATCCAAAATAAGCAAGAGTTCCAATGACAATGACAGCTACTGCGATTCGTACAGGAAGTGGGGGAAATTTGTTATTCATTTTGTATCTCCTAGAAAGAAATTAATCTAAACGTTTTCTAAAGCGGAGCGCGGCGGCGCCCATAATGACAACTCCAAAGATTGCAAGCGCGATAACTTCGTTTTGAATGGCCTGGAGGCCGACTCCTTTTAGCAGAAGGGCGCGAATAACAACGAGGTAATAACGAAGTGGAATTGCGTAGGAAACCCATTGCAAAAATTTGGGCATAGCTTGCAGCGGAAAGAAAAAACCTGAGAGAAAAATACTTGGCAGGTTGTACATCATCACCGTCATCATGGCTTCCTGTTGTGTGTTGGCGATTGTAGATGCGAATAATCCAATACCGAGACTGGACATGAGGAACAAGCCCGATGTAAAAATGATCAACAAGAGACTACCGCGCACTGGCACGCCAAACCAATAACGCCCAATAATAATGATCTCAAAGGTTTCCACAAAAGCAAGAATGACATAAGGCAGTAATTTGCCAAGAACCAATTCCCAAGAGCGGATCGGCGTAACGATGAGCTGTTCAATGGTTCCACGCTCACGCTCGCGGACAATGGCTGTGGCTGTGAGAATGGTGGTGATAAAGGAAAGGATCATACCGATCACACCAGGAATCATAAAGTAGGCAGAGTTAAGATCTGGGTTATACCAAACCTGCGTACGGACTTCGACAGGCGCGGATGGCGCGGAACGTCCGCTGAGAGCGGCTTGCTCGCTCAGTATTTTCGTCGCAAAAGATTGACCCACCAGCCGAGCAGTCGATAACGCTGTGGCGCCGATGGTGGCGTCTGAGCCATCCAATACCATTAATACTTTTGCGCTGCCTTCCATCAAACGAATATCGTAATCGGCAGGGATGACGAGCGCGACGCGCGCATCACCAGACTCGATCAACTTTTGATACTCATCTGTTGAACCGACAAAGTAATCAATGGTGAAGTAGTCGGCGGCGCGGAAGGCATCCAGCAGTTGACGGGATTGCGGCGTTTTGCTTTGATCCCAAACTGCCAGGGGGATGTTCCGCACATCAGATGTGGCGGCGTATCCCAACAGGAATAATTGCACGATTGGAATGACCACCGCCAGGGCAAGTGTGCGCGGATCGCGAAAGAGTTGTAGAAACTCCTTGCGAATGATGGAAGAGATACGAGAATTAAACATGGGGACTCCGAGGGAAAGGATGAACTAGGAAAGATGAATAAATGGAAGATGAACAGGGTTTAGGGCTTTTTGTTTTGAATTCAGCCTTTATCCTTCATCCTTTGTTTTTAGAACGCCGTGTAATATTACGTCCACATAAATATCCATAGGGTTTTTCGGCATAAGGACTCCAACCATGGAATTTGACATGATCATGTCGGTCATAAAATAGGAAAGCACCATGCCGAAAAATATACGCATGAGCATTGCAGGGTTGGTCACGCGCAGATTTTTCCTGGTCTTAACAATCTTCTCAAAAACAGGCAAAACCTTGGGCGCGATTTCTTTCAATAATAACGCGCCGTGTTTGCCATTAAACTCAACGAGCTCGATCATCATCAGCTTGATGTAATACGGTTCCCTGCCAAATTCAGTAATGGCGGTCTGCATGGCATTTTTCAAAAGATCTTCAATATTTTCTCCTTGTGCCTTCAATACCAAAGGTAATATTTTTTTGTAAGGATGCTTATCCACGATGATGGCTTCGAAAATCTCATCTTTACTCTTAAAATGATTGTAGATGCCGCCTAATGCCAGGTCAGCGCGTTCAGCGATCTGGCGCATAGATGTGGCATGATAGCCGTGTTCCATGAACAATTCGACGGCGGCATCTTCAACCGCGAGACGGGTAGCCTCGCCTTTTGTTTGTGTTTCCTCGACCATGATCCGCTCCATAATAAAAATGAACGAACGTTCGTTTTTATTATTTTACCCAAAAACCAATACGTGTCAAGGGTCAAAAATCTCGAATGGTAAAATCAATCCATGCTGTCTCTCACAACACTAGAAAAGAATGTTCGCGAAAACCTGAAACATAACGTCATCGTCAACCTTTGGGATGGCGGCCTATTTGGCATGGCACTTGGCTTTGCATCCTTCAGTACCGTCCTGCCGCTTTTTGTCGCTTCGATGACCCACTCAGCATTGATCATCGGGCTGGTGCCCGCCATTCATTCGGTCGGCTGGCAGCTGCCGCAACTCTTTACCGCGAGTCACGTCTCACGGCTGCGCAAATACAAACGCACTGTCTTAATGACAACCATCCACGAACGTATTCCATTTCTGGGATTCGCCATCGTTGCATTACTGCTCCCCGCCATCGGCTTGCAAGCCGGACTTGTTCTAACTTTTATTTTATTGATCTGGCAGGGACTCGGCGGCGGATTCACGGCCAACTCGTGGACAAGCATGATCTCAAAAATAATCCCTGCAGAATCTCGCGGCACATTTTTTGGATTCCAGGGCGCGATCGCAAACTTGTTCGTCAGCGGATCGGCGATTGCGGCAGGTTATCTTTTGAATTACCTCGCTTCACCCATCAACTTTGCAGCCTGCTTCTTCATCGCAAGCATCTTCTTCGTCATTTCATGGTTCGCACTCTCGCTGACACGTGAACCCGAAGATACCGAAAAGATCATCCCTGAAGAAAAAACCCACTTTTGGGACGACTCAAAAATAATTCTTAGCCGCGATATAAACTTCAAATGGTTTCTAAGCACACGCTTTCTCTCACAATTCGCGACCATGGGATTCTCGTTCTACATCATCTACGCCCTGCGCCGCTTCAACATGGATGCGGTCACTGCTGGGTTTCTCACCGCCACCCTCACCTTCTCACAGACGATAGCCAACGCAAGCATGGGCTGGCTGGGTGATAAATGGGGGCACCGTTCCATGTTGATCTTTGGCGCGATCGCAGCCCTGGCAAGTTCAATTCTGGCATGGGCGGCCACCTCCATTGCCTGGTTCTATCCGATCTTCCTGCTGGCAGGCATCGCCAATGTTTCCATTTGGACGATCGGCATGGCCATGACAGTGAGTTTTGGCAATGAAAGCGAACGACCTCTTTACATTGGCCTATCACAAACCCTGACAGCACCAGCCACGATCTTCGCTCCATTGCTGGGCGGCTTTATCGTGGACGCAGTTGGGTTCATTCCAACATTTTTAATTTCAATTGCAGTAGCTGTTATCACAATACTGATATTGATCTTTATGGTAAAAGATCCGCGCAAACAATTACCTCGGTTTGCATAAATTGATGAAAGAATACGCCGTGGGATTTATCTGGTCACAGGAAAACATTCCCTCGACCTTATGAATTTAGTCGAGGAAATTGGAAAGGGGAAGCCTATTGATTCAACCCGCCTGACGCGAGTCGAATCTCACCAGGCAAGCGGGAGGTTTGCGTTTTGACCTCTACTTATAGATGACTTTTCCCATACCGCACTCAAAAACAATTCCACCGCCCCAGGGTCAAAATGAGTCCCTGATTCACGCTGAATGTATTCCATCACCCTCTCTTCCGGCCACGCTTCACGATATACACGCTCAGAAGAGAGTGTTTCCCACACATCTACGATCGCAAAAAGACGGGCGGCCAGGGGAATCTCTTCGCCCTTTAGTCCCTGCGGGTAACCTGTCCCGTCCCATTTCTCATGATGAGAATATGGAATGGGTATACAGGGTCTGAGATAACCGACAGGATAAATTAAATCGTACGCATAATCAGGATGTTTTCGCATGATATCCCACTCATCGCGTGACAGCCTGCCTGGTTTGAGCAAAATGGAATCAGGGATGCCCATTTTTCCGATATCATGCAGCAAGGCGCCATATCTCACATAAGTGATTTCACTCTGCGGTATTTCTGCCAACCCTGCCAGGGTAACGGTCATTTCGGCAACGCACAAAGTATGTTCTTCGGTTTCTTTATTACGTAACCAGACAGCCTCTGACCAGCCTTCGATCTCCAGTGCCTTCGGCCAGCTTTTATTGTGCAGATCATGGGCTGACGTTATATCCATGCCTGAGTATTGCGAATAACCGCTGCCAGTAACTGCATCCGCTTGTTTTCCATAATTTTCCATTTCTGCCTCCGTGTTATGAAATTGATTTTGCAATAAGAGTTCTGCCTGTCTTGAACTTAAGCGCAAACGAGTCTAACTCTGCCATTTGAATTGGCGAGTAGCTTCAGAGCACCGTCTCCAAAATTTTTCGAGGTGGTGATTTTCTCCAAAAATTTTCAGCTTGGTTGCCCGGGACAATGTCAAAACAAAGGTTGTCAATATTTTGTATCGAAAACTTATTGAAGAGAAAAACTTCAGGTGTAATGACTGTGCCAGCTGGAATCTCTGCATCCTTGGGGATCACGACGATTCCTTCGCGCACAAACCAATTTCCGCAATCCATTTCCACATCACGCGGGAACGGGCGGATGATCACGCCTTCACCAATTCGCACATTCTTATCCAATATCGCGCCCTCGATCGAACAGTTCGCTCCGATGCCTCTCGCAACGGTTGATTGCCGTTTTTCCATTTGACCATGACCCACGAGTTTGTTAACAGCCAGCCGTCTTTCATAATGGTCTGCGCCCATCACAATACAATCTTTGATCTTGGCACCGCTTGAGATCTGACTGCAACTACCGATGACGGAATGCTCGATCATTGCGCCGAAAACTTGACAGCCTTCCGCCAGCATTACATCCTTTAGTTCACTGTTCTCGATCACCGAACTGGGCAAAGACTGCGCGGCGGTATAAATGGGAAACTTTGAACAGTGAAAACTGAAAGGCGAGTTGGAAGTAGTGAACGCGAGATTTGTTTCATAAAAGGAACGGATCGTACCGATATCACGCCAGTATCCGTCAAAGACATATCCATATACTGCATGCGAGTGAATGGCATTGGGGATTACGTCACTGCCGAAATCGTCATCACCGGGATTGCGGGTTAATAGATCGATCAACGTCTTTGTGTTGAACATATAAATTCCCATAGAGCCAAGGAATGGCATTTGGGAGTCGTTGCCGCTGATAAATTTATCTTGCGTTTCGGCATCCGTCGGTTTCTCAACAAAGTTTGATATGCGGAAATCAGATTCACACTTGAGGATACCCAACCGCGACGCATCGCTTCGCGCGACTGGTTGAACTGCCACTGTGATATCGGCTTTGTTCTCCCGGTGGAATTTTGCCATCTCCCCATAATCCATACGGTACAAATGATCCCCGGCAAGGATGAGCGTAACCTCCGCGCCAGAGCTTTGGATCTCCACCAATTGTTTGCGTACCGCGTCCGCTGTGCCTTGATACCAGTCCTCCCTTTCATGAGTCTGCGCAGCAGCGAGCAGCTGCACAGAGCCGCGAAAAGCGTTGAGGTTATATGCGCCGGAGATGTGGCGATGCAAAGATGCGGAGTTGAACTGCGTCAACACTGCAATATGATAAATGCCCGAGTTAATACAATTGCTAATAGGAATATCAATCAGACGATACTTACCCGCGATCGGTATAGCGGGTTTCGAGCGCGTTTGTGTCAGCGGACGCATGCGCGTACCTCGCCCTCCCCCCAAAATTACCGCTAGAACATTATTCATACTTAACATAACGGACTCCGTATGCAAAATCTTATATTTACTTAAGCTGGATATCATGCCGAAGACTGCGATGAAATGCGCCAGCAAGTTCCCGTCTAAACTACTTGGCTGGAAAATAATTAAGAACCCCTCCAAACGATGTAACTAGATGTACATACTACTAAAAAGGCACGTGCGGGTATACCCGCAAACGGGCAGGTTTTACACGGATAAAAGGATATATCCATTTGGGGGTATTTTATTCAGTCAGGAAGTATTTTTTCCCTCAGCGCGATTGAAACTGCCTCAGTACGGTTACTAACCCCAAGTTTTTGGTACAAACCAGAAAGCGCCTGCTTGACTGTAGAAGGCTGAATATGCAGGGTAACTGCGATCAGCTTGGTGGATTTTCCCTCAACCAATAAGATCAAAACATCTTTTTCGCGCGGGGTGAGTTTTACATCCCCATGCTCGGACCGCGATTCGTTCTTTAGAAGAGGCTCAGTTTTACTCATCAAGATACTAAGAATATCCGAATCTAAAACAGCCTGGCCGGCATGCACCTGACGGATCGCATTGATCAATTCGTCCGCGCCAACATCCTTATAGTGAAACCCGCGTGCACCTGCCCGAAGCGCATTCCTGATCAGCTGTTCGTCAGGAAAGGATGTCAGAGCGAGAATGCTGATCGACGGATTTTCCGCGCAAATCGAGCGAATGGCTTCGATCCCACTGACTTCTGGCATGATAATATCCATCAATACCACATCCGGTTGCAGCTCATGGCACATTGCAATGGCCTGTCTGCCGTCTTCAGCCTCCCCCACAAGAATAAAGTCAGAAACCCCTTGAATTAAAACGGAAAGTCCTTTGCGAACCATTAAGTGATCGTCCGCGATTAAAATACGAATTGCTTTTATATCGCTCATGATTTCTCCTCCTTCCAGGAAACGGTGACCGATGTTCCACTGCCAGGTTGGGATGAAACATTCAGATCGACCCCGGCCTGATCTGCGCGCTCACGCATGATCTGCAATCCAAAATGATCATCAGAAACCTGATCAATAGGGAAACCCGTGCCATCATCTTGAATGATCATTTCCAGCGTTTGCTCTTTTTCCCGCAGAATACAATTGATGTTAGCGGGCTTGCCATGTTTGATGGCATTGCTGATCGCTTCCTGCGCGATGCGATAAAAGGCAAGTTTGACCTGGGCAGGTAAAACAAGATCATCAACGTGGCATTGAAAAATAAGGTTCGCGTTGGTGCGAGCCATACTTGAATCGATCAGGTTTACGAGCAGCGTATTCAGGCTGACATTCAAAAGCGCATTATTCCGAAGTTCAACCAGCACCAGACGGATCTCACCGCTGGCGGAACGCACAAGCCGGTTGAGATCCCTCAACGAGCGTGTGAATACATCAGATTGGCGATCAGGCTGGCGCAGGAGTGTCTCGGCTGTCAAGCGGGCAGAGAAAAGCGTTTGGCTGACCGCGTCATGCAGGTCACTCGCGATGCGCTGGCGCTCCTCCAACAGGGTGATCTCGCGGCTGTAGACCTCATTCGCTTCTTCCATTCGCTTACGCTCGGTGATATCCTGGAAAATCGTATAGAAATAAACGTGGTCATCCAACGAGAGTGTCTTTACCCAGACGTGTATATTTCTGATCTCTCCACTTTTGGTGCGGTGCAGAGTCTCGAAATCGTCACTGCCTTCGCCGACTATTTTTTGCATATGCCCCGCAACTTCGGCAGGATCCTCTGTCGCTTCGTAGTCTGAGATCTTCAGGCCGGCAAATTCATCACGGGTATAACCCAATTGCCTACTGGTAATTTCATTCGCCTCGATCACGTTTCCCGTTTCAGGATGCACCAGCAGCACACCGTATGGTGATTGCTCAAACAAGACGTGATAGCGTGTTTCAGCATCCTTCAGCGCCTTGACCTGCCTTGATTCGGTAATATCGTGACCATATAAATTTGCATAGTGGGCAGAAACGATCGGCGCAACATAGAACGCATACAACCGGTCGCCATGCTCAAGATCAAGCGTTTGCGTTTTTCCATTTTGCATCGATTGAAATACCGCTTCCTGTAACCTGGGAGAGGCTTCTGCGCCAACCTGCAAATTCCATTGCGACAGGAGATTCAAGCCGGCCTCATTGATGTAGAGCAGCGTACCATCTTGCGCAACACGCAAAACAGGATTGGGGTCTTCCGCTGGAAGCTTTGCTAAAAATTGGATTTGTTCCTCTGCCTGTTTACGCGCGGTGATATTTTCGATAAACCCTTCGTAATATAAAATTTCACCTGTTTCATTTTTTACTGCGCGGGCGGTTGTGGAAACCCAAATAAAGCTCCCATCCCTGCGTCGGTTCTGGGAGATGAACCCTGACACCTCTCCTTCATCAGCAAGCATGCTTTGAAATTTCCAACGCGAGGATGAATCTACGTAGATCTGCGTGGCTATTGAATCGATATCATTGATCATTTCTTCGGGCAGCTCATACCTGTACATGTCTACCATCGCCTGATTCACTTTCACAAACATTCCCTCAACAGTGGATCGAAAAATTCCAACCGGTGCTCTCTCAAAGATGGCGCGATAATCCGCCTCTGCCATTCGCAAAGCTTCTTCCACGCGCATGCGTTTGGTTATGTCTTGATGTGTGCCGGACATAAGAAGCGGCCTGCCATCCTCTGTCCATGTCGCGACTTTCCCACGATCCAGCACCCATACCCAATATCCGTTTTTGTGGCGCATTCGCGTTTCAATTTCATAATAATCAATTTCGCCCTTGAAGTGTTTCTCCAGCAATTCATCAGAGCGTTTTAAGTCCTCCGGGTGGGTAAGCTTGATCCATGTGTCAATGGAAACAGGGGAAAGTTCTTCAAGTGTGCAACCAATAATTTCCGCCCAGCGTTCATTAAAAATGGTTTGACCGCTTTGAACATTCCACTCCCAGGTACCGGCATTTGTGCCTTTTAGAATATCAGCGAGTCTCCCCCTTTCTGTCGCCAGTGCGCTTTCCATTTGTTTTCGCTCTGTAATATCATTACCTACTGCCTGGTGCTCGATCAATTTATCGGAAGCATCATAAATACCACGATGAGTCCATCTCTGCCAGCGAATTTCGCCATCCGATTTGATGATGCGATGTTCATAAACGACAACGGGATCCTGAGGGGTAATCTCAAGGATCTTTCCAATAACCATTGAGATATCCGGCTCCGGGATATTTGGGATGAAATTCGTGTTGATAAGCCTCTGCGCGGTTTCGCTATAATACCGTGCATATGCTTCGTTTACAAAAGAGAGCCGTCCATCCGGCAAATAGCGGCAGATCAATTCGGTCTGGTCTTCAAGAATGGAGCGGTATCTGGCTTCACTTTCGCGCAAGGCTACAAGCGCAGCTTCTCTTTGAGACTCGGCGCGTTTGCGGTCGGTAATATCCCATATCAAATCTGCCAGGCGCGAGGCGTATGAGATATCCTCCTCTGTGTAATCCACCGATTTATTGCCAACGCCGATGATCGCCACAATTTTTTGGTTGCGCATTATGGGGAAAACCATTTCGCGTACTATCGGCGCATGTCCCTGTGGCAATCCCTTGCGTTGCGAAGCGGGCAGGTTGGCATAATCATTATGAATGACAGGACGCCCTTCGCGTACACAGTCCACCCATACTCCCGCTTGATCAATATTGTAGTGTTGTCCTTTGCCCTCGGCAGTGCACATTTCCTTAAGAGTACGTGTTGACCATGTCTGGAGTGAAAGTGTAATCTGATCAGGCTCAACAAAGTGAAAGAATCCGATTGGGCTATGGGTAAGACCGCAGAGTTCATCCAGAGCGTTTTGGAGCAGATCATCCAGAGAATGTTCGGCCCCAAACTCGGTGATGCGAAACCGCACCTGCAGGATATCTTCTACACGCTTGTGCTCAGAGATATCACTCACTACCGCATTACACACTTCGCCTTGTCCCTGCATACTATCAGAGCAGGTCGCTTCGATACGTACCCAGATCGGTATATACCCGTTTTTTAGGAGTTCGACCTCGCAGCTTTCTTGTCCACATTCTTCTGAAAATACCCTTTCAAGAAAACTACTGAAGACAGGGAGAGACTCGATAGCTACAAGCATCTCAAAACTTTGATTGATCAGGCGGCCGCGCTCCATACCCAACAGTTCCGCCCCAGTTAAATTGACCTGAAGAATGACACCGCCACTGCGCGCCAGGGTAAAGTAACCCAGAGGGGCAAAATCGTACAGATTTTGGAATTGGTGCAGAGTTGCTTCGGTCTCGGCGCGTGCCTGCGCCAATTGCTCGTTCTGCATTTCCAGTTCGACCTGTCGCACTTGCAATTCGTTGATTAGGTGCTGGGTCTCTGCCAGCGCCGCGTGAGTTGCCCCTTGTTTCTGCCTGCCCTTATACAACTTCGCCTTTAGCTGAGGGCGCAATTGGGCAGTTGGCTGTTCACCAGTTGTTTCGCTGGTTATGCTTTTTTTAGGGGACATGGCATACTCACTTTTTGATAAGTCGCATAACGAAAAAGTTGAATAGATGACTTTATGGATTTTACCCCAACAACAAATGCTTTTGTTAAATATACTACTTATCTCGGGCAAGCCGAAACCAAGAAAGTTTAAACATTTGTATACGAATAAACGCAATGGGCAAGTCAACTTCCTAGAATTCAACAAAACAACGAGCTGAATGCGTGGAATCTAGGGTAAAGTCAAGCATAGTGGTTTTAGTTGACATGCTACTCGTGTGTAAATCAGTGGCGTATCATCCTATTCATTGTATGTCATCCGACACTACATATTCGTCAGCTCGGTGCTATACTCTTGATTGTGAAATTTATCACCTAAAGGAAAACTATGACAAATGAAGATCCCAGAATACTAGAACTACGAAGAGTCCGCGCGAAGGCACTTGAAGGCGGCGGCGAGGAACGAATCAAAAAACAAAAAGCAAAAGGCAAGTTGACGGCGCGCGAGCGTGTTGAGTTGTTGCTAGACTCAGGCACTTTCAATGAGATCGAGCCATTTATCACTCACCAAGGTGATGAGATGAATTTGCTGACCGAAAGATTTTATGGCGATGGTGTCATCACGGGCTACGGTCAGATCAACGGGCGGACTGTTTATTTATATTCTCAGGATTTTACAATTTACGGCGGCACACTCAGCGAAATGCAATCACACAAAATTTGCCGCGTGATGGATTTGGCGGTGCGTAACGGCGTGCCATTCATTTCGCTGATCGACTCAGGCGGTGCGCGCATTCAGGAAGGCGTACGCTCCATGGGCGGGTACGCCGAAATATTCAGACGCAACGCACAATATTCAGGCGTGGTTCCGCAAGTGAGTGTGATGCTCGGACCCTGCGCGGGCGGGGCGGCCTACTCCCCCGCCCTGACCGATCTGGTCATCATGGTGGAAAAATCCTCATTCATGTTCCTGACCGGGCCTGATGTGATAAAAGCTGTAACCGGCGAAGTGATCGATTCAGAATCGCTGGGAGGAGCGAGTGTGCATACTTCTGTCAGCGGCGTGGCGCATTTGAGTGTTGAAAATGAAAAAGCCGCGCTTGAAATGGCAAGGCATTTTCTTTCCTATCTACCTTCAAACAATGTTGAGAATCCGCCATACGTGCAATCTGATGATGAACTCTCACGCATGGACGAATCGCTTAACAGCATGATCCCCCTTGATCCGAGCGAACCTTATGTGATGCATCAGGTCATTGAAAAAATTATTGACCAAGGTTCGTTCCTTGAAATTCAACCTGATTGGGCGCGCAACGCGATCGTCGGACTTGCCCGCATTGGCGGACACAGTGTCGGAATTGTTGGTCAGGAACCTTCGATAATGGCTGGCGTGATCGACATCGACGCGAGCGACAAGATGACGCGTTTCGTGCGTATGTGTGATTGTTTCAACATTCCTCTGGTCACCTTCGTAGACTCGCCCGGCTTCCTGCCGGGCATCGCCCAGGAACATGGCGGCATTATTCGTCACGGCGCGAAATTACTTTATGCTTATTCAGAAGCAACTGTCCCGAAGATTTGCATCATCACGCGCAAGGCTTATGGCGGCGCGTATGTGGTTATGTCGAGTAAATATCTCGGTACAGATGTTACCTACGCGTGGCCTTCCGCCGAGATCGCGGTAATCGGCGCAGAAGGCGCGGCGAATATTTTATTCAAGAAACAAATTGAAACCGCGCATGATCCCGCCGCAGAACGAAAGAAACTCGCCGCAGAATATCGCGAGAAATTCAACAATCCATATTACGCCGCCTCAACAGGTTATGTGGATGACATCATCGAGCCGCGCGAATCAAGGCCGAAGATCATTGCATCACTGTCTGCGCTCCGCGACAAGTACGCGCCCGCACCGCCACGCAAGCACGGGAATATCCCTGTATAACATTTCAACATTTGGAAAACAATGACTGACTTTCTACTCTCATTACAAATCACCGCCCTCGGCATGGGACTTGTCTTCGGCGCGATCCTTCTTCTCTGGCTGATGATGGTTCTGCTGACTCTTTTCACTGCGGATAAAAAACCCGCAACTGACTCACCCGGGCCTGATCCAGTTTCTGAAAGTGGATTCAAAGCTCAAGCCGCCGCACTTGCCGTGGCAATTGCGCTAGCCGAGCAGGGACAGTCCAGTGCGCACCCGTTGCCTGAACCTCCCACAGCCCTTATCTCTGCCTGGCAATTGGGAATGCGGACGAGACAAATGTCCGAAAAAGGAAATTTCAGAAAACGTTAAACCCTCACCCTGCCCTCTCCCTAACGGAGAGGGAAAAGATGGAAACATGATATATAAAATCATAGTCAACGATAAAACATACGAAGTCGAAATTGAGAATATCAACGTGCGGCCGATCATCGCTTTTGTAGATGGTGATCAGTTTGAGGTAATGCCTGAGCACGCTGATCAGGCTGAAACAAAAAACGAATCGAGCAGGACGAAAGACATAGCGGAGAAAAAAATATTTAATCCGAATCCTACTCCAGCCGCCGCACCCTCTCCCAATCCCGCATTAAATGGTAATACTTTAACAGCGCCGCTGCCTGGAACGGTCATAGATGTTTTTGTGAAGGTTGGTGAAAAAGTGGAAGCGGGTCAGGTGGTGGTGATCATCGAAGCGATGAAGATGAAAAATAGTATTCGTTCGGTGTTTAGCGGGATCGTGGGTGAAGTGCTTGTGAGTACGGGGCAAAGCGTGACGCACAAACAAGCGTTGATGAAATTCGCAGAACTTGGTGAGGCTTCATGGATGTAGGCTCATTACTCCCTGAGTTATTAAAGGGTTTTACACATTTCACATTGGGCAATGCGGTGATGATATTTGCCGCGTTGATATTGATTTATCTGGCAGTGTTCAAAGAGATCGAACCCGTATTGTTGCTCCCGATCGGCTTTGGATGTTTGCTGGCAAATATTCCGCTGGCTGGCATGACCGCCGCCGAAGGCATGACAAAAGTTTTATATGACGCGGGCATCAAAACAGAATTATTCCCATTACTGATCTTCGTCGGCGTTGGAGCGATGATCGATTTCTCGCCGCTGCTCGCACAACCGCGCATGGTGTTACTCGGCGCTGCGGGACAATTCGGGATCTTCGGCACGCTGATCCTCGCGATCTTATTGGGATTCCCCTTGAATCAAGCCGCGTCCATCGGCGTGATCGGCGCCATTGACGGACCGACCTCCATTTTCGTCGCGACAAAACTCGCGCCTGAATTGCTGGCTCCGATCGCAGTGGCGGCATATTCATACATGAGTTTAATTCCGATCATCCAGCCGCCATTGATGAGATTGCTCACCACAAAAAAAGAACGATTGATCCGAATGGATTATGCGCCGAAAAACATTTCAAAAAAGACACTGATCTTGTTCCCTGTTGTGCTGACGATCGTTGTCGGTTTGCTTGTCCCTGAAGCGACTCCATTAATTTCCATGCTCATGCTGGGAAATCTTCTCAAGATGTCAGGCGTAGTGGACAGATTAAGTAAAGCAGCTGAAAATGAGATCATCAATATTGCCACATTATTTTTGGGTCTGGCAATTGGCTCAACGATGAGCGCGGCTTCATTTCTGAATTTAGATACAGGCAAGATCATGGTGCTGGGATTGTTCGCCTTTGTACTTGATACCGTTGCTGGATTGTTATTCGGCAAATTGATGTGCGTCATTTCAGGCGGCAGGATCAATCCGCTGATCGGCGCGGCGGGCATATCTGCTTTTCCGATGGCGGGACGTATCGCTGCTAAAATGGCGAATGACGAGGATCCAAATAATTTCATCCTCATGCATGCGATGGGCGCGAATACAGCAGGTCAACTGGGGAGCGTGATCGCGGGTGGAATTTTACTTTCAGTTGTGAGTAAGATATTGGGGATTAACTGATCGGTACCGGTCATGAGACCACCGAACAAGAAGTTAATCATCACTTTGTCTTTTTTTATTTTTCCCCGGCAAGATATTTCTTGATCTTTCCCGTCTCCACCTGCCAAATAGAGCTCGCTATGTAAGGCTTGAAGCCCATTTCAACGTTGATCTTCAGCATTGGCGCATTGGAATTGGCATTGCGCGTACGAATAAGTTCCACTTCAGGGTGATCGCGCAAAATCTTCTGCATCATCTCTGCTTTGAGCCAGCGTCCCAATCCCTTACTCCGATAGGCAGAATAAACACCCGTAAATCCCTGATCCAGGATCATGGCGCGGTTGGGATTCCAAAATACTTCGGTCAGTCCGACTAATTTCCCGTCGGCTCGGTCCGTCAGAAACATTGACCAACGCTGAGTACCTCTGGCAAACATGCTTTTTTCCATATCCCGCATTATCTGTGGAGTGAATTTCTGATCCTCCATTTCCAAAGTATCACGAGGCTGATCATTTGCGACCTCTTGAAATAGATCTGTGATGTCGTTGAGCTGCGCATCAGGATACGCGCCATTCCATAACATCAATTCAAACTTGTTTTTCAATTCCTTGCTTTGCTCCAACCAGCGATCGACAAGGTTTCTATCAAACTCAACAAGTTTCAGTTGATTGATGAAATTTTCCAATCCTCTGCGCGCGCCAAGACATTCTAAAAACAGTGAGGATGCGGGAATGCGATCATTTGATTCGGTCATCCACAATGTACGTTCGTGTTTCTTTGCAAACGGCAAAAGTAATTCCAATGCCTGACGCGCAATTCCCTGCTTGCGATACTCGGGCAACACTTCGATCATAAAATCAGCGAGATGTTCATTATCACCAGTATTGTAAATTGCGATCTGACCACAAGCGATGATCTTTGTTTTAGACGTATCCCATGCAATATATTCCTCATATTCGACAAATTGCGGAATATTTTTCCACCCTTGTATTTGTTCTTCAAGAGGAATGGGCGGATCATCCGGCAAATATTCATGGCGCAATATATTCTTGAACTGGCTCAAACATGCATATTCATTTTCGCTTGCCTGACCCAAATCCAATGACTGAAAAACCATCTCGGTCGTAGACATAAACACCTCGTAGTTTGATAAACAATAAATCAATTCTTTACTGTTCATTATACTGTCTCATAAAAAATAGTCAACAATAGTCAACAGGCGTACAATTGTCTGAAATATTCCGTAACAAAGCAACATACGCTATAATCAAAGTTGTCTGACAACTATTTTCAGGAGAATCCCATGACCACAATTGACCTGACCATTCACAAAGACCGCCGCGCCCGCGCCATTCAACGCGCAAAAGAGCGCAACATCATCATCCCCACCTATGCCCAGATGAAAGACCCTTCAAAAATCCCAGCGAAAGTTAAAGGGGAATTAAAGAGTATCGGTCTCTGGGATATTCACCCGCGCAACCTGTTTCGTATCAACTGGCACAACCAACCCACTGCATCCGGCGGGACTTATGGTGGAGTCAACTTCGTTGAGCTTCCATCCTCGCTGACAGGGGTCAAGGCGCGCATCATCGTCGTTGTTGGCAAATGGTTCCCGACGGGCGCGCACAAAGTCGGTGCCGCTTTTAGCTGTCTCGTGCCGAGACTGGTCACAGGTCAGTTTGACCCGACCACTCAAAAAGCAGTTTGGCCGTCCACTGGAAATTATTGCCGCGGCGGCGCATATGACTCCGCGCTGCTTGGATGTGAGTCGATCGCGATCCTGCCCGAAGGCATGTCTAAGGAAAGATTCGAATGGCTGGAAAAAGTGGCGGGCGAGACGATTAAGACTCCCGGCTCTGAATCCAATGTGAAGGAAATTTTTGACAAATGCTGGGAGTTGAAAAAATCGGGTCAAGACCTGATGATATTTAATCAGTTTGAAGAATTCGGAAATTATCTCTGGCACTATGAAGTGACCGGGCACGCGATGGAAGAAGCACTCAAGCAAGTGATGGGACCCAATGACCGCTTCCGCGGCATGGCATCTGCAACAGGCTCGGGCGGCACAATTGCCAGCGGAGATTATCTCAAACAGATATTCCCCGAAAGCAAGATCATCGCCAGTGAAGCACTGCAATGCCCGACCCTTTTGGAAAACGGTTTCGGCTCACATCGCATCGAAGGCATCGGCGACAAGCATGTGCCATGGGTACACAATGTAAAGAACACAGGCTTTATCACTGCCATCGATGATAATGCCGTGGTCAACATTGCACGCCTTTTCAACGAAGAAAACGGGCGTGCTTATCTCACAGAAAAAGGTGTCCCCGAATCCACCATCGCAAATCTTGATCTGCTCGGCTTCTCTGGCATTGGGAATGTACTTTCCTGCATCAAAGTCGCCAAGTATTACGAGATGGATGAGAACGACGTAATGATCACCATGCTGACCGACTCAATGGAACTCTATCGCTCGCGCATGCATGAGATGCATCAGGAATTCGGCGAATATAGCGAGAAGAACGCCGCCGCCGATTTCGCCCGCTACCTGCATGGACAATCCACAGACAACATGCTCGAGCTGACCTATCCCGAACGCCGCCGTGTGCATAACTTGAAATACTACACCTGGGTTGAACAGCAAGGCAAGACCTACGCGGAAATTCAGGAACAATGGTATCAACCAAACTATTGGACGGATGTCCAAAAGCAAGCCGATGAAATTGACGAGTTGATCGTCGAGTTCAATAAGGAAGTTGGATTGTCTTAATACATAAAACCTCCGAGGTCTTGAAGACCTCGGAGGTTTTATTACCAGACATTATAATAACGCAATGCTCAAACCAACAGATTTAATCCTTGTCTGTCTATTACCCACACCCCGGGATCTGGAAATCGCGCGGCTTTTGGGATGGTACCGAATCCCGCTTCGCAGCGCACCGAAAGTTGTCGCCGTGGACTATCTGGCTTTTTACCAAATGTTCCGTAAAGCTCCCTGCTTTAACAATGGAGATGTAAGGAACAGTTTTGCTTGTATACTAGCTGTTAAGAGCGCACAAACTTATAACAGCAATCGTCATGTTTTCTACTCCTGTAAGTACCATGTTGTTTTTTGTCCGAAGTATCGCCGCAAGGTACTTGTGAACGG
>CAIWRB010000251.1 GCA_903914955.1 uncultured Chloroflexota bacterium
GCAAATTGATTGGGATCAAGCCCCTGATAATCTGTTTTGCTTCGACCTTGCATTTCAAAGCGCGTAATAAAACCGCTGTCACGAGTCACATACACAAATGCGCTGATCAATTCATCATCCGAAACCATATTTTCGCTGGTTAATTCGTATTTGTCGGTGACAAATCCACTGACATCAATTCCGCTTTCCACGCGCTGTGCCTGCCCTATAATCTCATCCTGAAGCTTAGGCATTCCCTCTGACGCATTTTTCCCCTCCTTGCTTGAAGCAGAGAATGGGAAGCAAGTCTCTTGAAATACAACATATCCCTGATCACCTATCATAACATTTTCTGCTGACCCCTCACCGCCTGTTACTACCACTAAAAAGCGTTGTGACTTTTGCGGAAGGGTTTGGGTTTCCTCCGTCTCAGATAATGAGACTTCCTTTGGGATTCCAGTTGTGTCTACGCCAGAAAATTTCATTGTCGCGTCAAATGTGTACGCTGGCGAACTGGATGTGATATACAACGCAGGGTTTGCCAGGTCAATCGTTTCTGGCCCTGAAGGACCGTCATTACTGCCCGCCTCTTGAGATGGAACTGTTGTGGCGGCGGGGTTCGTTGGCTCACTTACAATAGTTGGCTCTTGTTCAACTTCTGTTGTTGGCGCTGTGCTTCCAACATTACATGCCAGGTTTGCTAAGAGAATTATTGCTAATGCGATATAAACAGAATTTTGGTTTTTCATTTCATCCTTTTAATTATTGGAAAAGATTTGAATACAAGTATTAAACTAATTACGGTGTATATGTTGAAGTTCTATGATCCAGTTTCGTGGTAGAACTTCCGCTTGTGACTATGGATATGATTTTTCGAAACTGGTCATTTTTTTTCCATTTTCTATTCTCCTTATTCTCGAAGGGCCGCCATCACAGTAGCGGACTACAGACAAAGAAAGTGACCCATAATCCTGGAAGTACATGGCAGCGGATATTAAATTCCCGTGAATGCAATGGTTTATCCAGAACAACTAGGGTGATATCGGTGGTGCCGTTCATGGTGCAGATATCCCCAAGCGAGATCAAGTCTGTGGAGAGCGTAGCCAATACCGCGTCATTGCCCCCGCAGAGCACGACGCAATCGGGTGGAAAGCTGAACTTTTCGAGGAACTCTATTCGTAAAGTACCGATGGGCGCAAAGGAATGGAATAGCTTTGGCAGCTTTTTGGCATGAAGTTCGGTGAGGTTCAGAACTCATCATTACAGGTAAGGTCATTGCGAGCAGTATTATATAACCCGGTGATTGAGGTAGTGGAAGGATCGATGCCCCACTCTCCGGTCAGTTGTTTTATCATAAAGGTATTGGTATGTCCAAATCTACCATGTGAATAAACTTCCGGGTGATTATCCTGGATCCATAAGATCGAAGCCAGTGACGAGCCTCCGGAAACAGGGAGGTTGCAAGCGAACTCCAACAGGTGGTCTTCGTCTACAAGGCTGCGAATCTTCAAGGCTTGTTCCCTTGAGCGTCCATCCAAATGCAGGATGGATGGGAATAAGGGTCTTCCATCTTGGCAGCGGGTCAATCAATACAGCATCATCCTGCGGTACAGCCTCATCAACAACAATAATTTCATCTACTACTTCATCGCGCTGTGGCGGATCTTGTGGAACGGTTGCGCCATAAGGTTGAATTACCTCAACCGGAGGGTTGGGTTCATCCCCATTAGCATAAACCATTACTGGAAATGCCAGTGACAAGCTTAATACGACAAGCAACACGGTCAGCGACCCAATAAAGAGTCGTCTCTGATATCCGAGTTGTTTGCGGATCATAAAGATATAATCCAAGATACCGCATCCTACTTTAAGCACATCACTTACAAGTTAAGGTTTTTGGGCGTATGTCAAGGCCATTTTCTGGCAAATTTGGAGCAGTTTTGGCCTTCAAAACTTGAAATCGGTATTTCGATGGTTTGGTTATCC
>CAIWRB010000252.1 GCA_903914955.1 uncultured Chloroflexota bacterium
ATAAACCAAAAGATTTTTGCTTTTTCCGCGCTTGTCGGCGCTCGTCCGCGTCCCAAAAGAATTTGAATAAGCAAGTTATGCTCCACTGCGAAAATTGTAATGAGTAAAACTTGGTGAAAGTAAGAATAACTCTAAATTGTGTTTAAAATTCTACCAAAATAGCGGTGATGTTTTTATTTGTGCAAGTAGTCTTGAACAACAAACGCCGCCCAACAAAGCGTGCACTGGGCGCTGGGGATTCGGCGCGGTTTTGGAGCATTTTTCTGGCTTCGAGTTTTCTCTGCTCCCAAGCAGAGTCCACGCCCGCCCACACGCAAGTAACGCAAACCGTTGGTGCGCTTTCTTTTCAATCAAAATAATTCTCCCCAATTTACCGATGTTGCTGAAAGGTTTTGGAGCATATGATTTTAGAAGTTGCGATTTTGAATGTTCGCGAAGGTCAATCAGACGAGTTTGAAGCCGCCTTTATACAAGCGTCTCCCCTTATTGCTTCTATACCTGGCTATATTTCGCATGAATTACAGAAATGTATTGAGACCCCTTATCGGTATATTTTATTAGTCCAGTGGGAAACCCTGGAGGCACACACTATAGGTTTTCGACAGTCGCCAGAATATCAAGACTGGAAAAGATTACTGCATCCTGCATCATTTTTATTACCCATTTCCAACCGTAGAACATTTTGCGACAATTATTCTACAATCTAATTAAATGATTTTCCTTATGTGAGAGCATTCTATAGATTTCCCCCATGATTCAAATGAGTTTTGGAAAGTAAAGGTTTTATATAAGCAAGTTCGATAATATTGGTTCTCGAAATATTTTTGAAGAAAAATGAATTATCAATCAATGCATGCTTCCTGCTCGACAAAACGCGCCTAACAAAGCGTTATCAGAAACCCAGTCATCACGAGTGCGGCACGTACAACCTCCTCCGCCTTCTGCACCTCCCCCCAAAAGGGTGAGGAAAGAGAACGACATGATTTTTCCATCCTTCACGGGAACGCCAATGGATCCAAGTAACCTGTATCATAATTTCAAGAAGCTGCTGAAAAAAAACAGGATTACCTGATATTCGTTTTCATGACCTGAGCCACACCGCAGCCACGTTAATGCTTCAACAAGGTATAAATCCAAAGGTGGTCCAGGAACGATTAGGTCATTCAGATATTAGTTTTACCCTGAACACTTATTCCCACGTTCTACCAGACATGCAGGATGAAGCGGCTGGTAACTGGATGAACTATTAATGCCGATCAATATAAGTGATGAGTTGAAGAAATTGGGAGAATTTATTTCTCCATATGCTGCAATTCCAAAGTAAATTGGATGATGTTCCGGTTGCTGTACTGTAGCTGTACTAAAAAAGGACTCCATTGATTGGAGTCCTTTTTTGACCATTTATTGGGGTATTTAGTGTAAACTTGCCATAATTTGTGCGTTTTGTGAGCCACCTGTGGGATACGAACCCACGACCTGATAATTACGAATTATCTGCTCTACCAGCTGAGCTAAGGTGGCAAATTTTACAGCGGGCGGGATTATAAAGGAAAGCAAGTAAACCCGCAAGTTTTCAGCTTTTCATGTAGTCTACTATTTGGTTTCGCAAAATCGCAAATCAAAAATCGAGAATCAATCATGCTTCGTATTGCAATGCTTTCTTATCACACTTGTCCACTGGCCACTCTGGGCGGAAAAGATACCGGCGGAATGAATGTCTACGTCCGCGACCTGACGCGTGAGTTGGGGCGCATGGGCGTTCATGTGGATGTCTTTACACGTTCGCAGGATGAACATGTTCCGCACGTTGTCCACGAGTTGGGATTTGGTAACCGCGTGGTGCATGTGCCGTCAGGGCCTGAAACCCCCAAGGCCAAGAAAGAACTGGCAAATTATATCCCCGAATTTGTAGAGGGTATCAAGCAATTCGCCATTGATAAAGGGATTCACTATGATGTGATCCATAGTCATTATTGGATGTCTGGCTTGGCGGCGGAATCATTGAGCGATGCCTGGGGCGGGACTCCGATCGTGCACATGTTCCACACTTTGGGTGAGATGAAGAATCGGGTGGCGCGTTCGGAGAGTGAACACGCGGGCGAGGATCGACTCAATGGAGAGAGACAGGTGCTCGGTCGGGCAGATCGGATCATCGCTGCCACGATAGCTGAGACGACACAGTTGAGATTCCTCTACCGAGCACAATCTCGCAAGCTGGTTATCATTCCACCAGGTGTGGATACGAGTCATTTTTATCCGATCCCGACAGATGAGGCGAAGCAATTTCTTGGTTTGAAACCGGAGAATCGAATGGTGCTTTTTGTCGGGCGTATTGAACCGCTCAAGGGTGTGGATACGTTGATCCAGGCGATGGCTTGTTTGGATATGCAAGAGATACATCGTCCCGTTCATCTTGCCGTCATTGGCGGTGAGCCAAACGTGATCCCCGAAGATATGACCGAAGAAATGACTCGCCTGCAGAAATTGTGTGATGAAATGTTCATGGGCGGGATGGTAGTCTTCCTCGGCAAGCGTGGGCAGGATACGCTGCCATATTATTACTCTGCGGCGGAAGTGGTTGTGATGCCTTCGCTGTATGAATCTTTTGGAATGGTGGCGCTCGAGGCGATGGCTTGCGGAACACCAGTCATTGCCTCAGAAGTGGGCGGACTTGGCTATCTTGTCCAAAACGATGTGACAGGATACACGATCCCCGATAGTGACCCCGAAGCGCTGTGCGATAAACTTTCGACGTTGTTAGGCGCTGCAAATCTGCGGGAGATGATGGGGCAGCGCGCCGCAGAATACGCATTGGCTTACGCCTGGGAAAAAATCGCAAGACAAATTGTAGATGTGTATGAGGAATTAGTGAAAGCTAAGAAGCTGATAGATCAAAGGGTTTGAGCATAGTACAAAAAAAATCCGTCATGACTATCAAAATAGTTGCTCGCACACTCTGATGGCTTACTTATTGTTTATACTATGAATGCCATTATCTAATTACCCGAAGCATAAATTCATAAAAGGGAGTGACATGGATTTTACCGTTCCAGGAATAGTAATGAGGGGTTACGATAGATAAAAGCCCTATGATAATTAAGGCTTGAATAAATTGTTTTTGATACGGTGTCTCTATGGTGTTATTTTTTAGAGCAAGTTTGTGAGAGTAGAAAACGCACTGCAATAGAATGCCCCATGAGAGGAGGGAAAAGATCCTAGTTGTATCCTCAGTGAAGAAGGTAACTCCATAGTTGAAAAAGAGTATTATGAGTATGGACGAATAATAAAATTTGTCCATTTTGAAAAACATAATTACGCAAATGAAGATGATTAGCCACTGGATGTTGAAAAGCGAAAAGATTGTCATGGGAAAGTTCACAACATTCATGTTAATCCACGAGGTCAGGTTTTTGGAGATTATATAATCTAAACGTGTAAATATTAGAATATTGTTATATGCAAAAAAAGCTCTTAAAAAAACATAGCCGAGTGCGCCTCCCATCAACAACATTAGGAGATGGTAAATTTTAATTCCATCGCGAGCAATCCATCTTAAGAC
>CAIWRB010000253.1 GCA_903914955.1 uncultured Chloroflexota bacterium
AAGGCAGAATGGGCTGGTCGTGCAGTCGTATTGGTTGATCCGCGCGGTACTTCGCAACGATGCTCTGGCTGTGGTTGGGTTGTTCAAAAAGATTTGTCAGTTCGTGTCCATGATTGTCCTTCGTGCGGTTTGGTTCTTGATCGTGATTTGAACGCTTCGCTAAACATAGAAGCTCTCGGACTAGAGACCCTGAAAGCCCCCGCCTTTAGGCGTGGCGAGTAGTCACAAGGCACAGATATTTAGAGGGTAACGAATCCTCCTCAGGTATAATCCTTCCATGCGAAAGGGACTGTTACTCTACAATCCAACCGCGGGCCGATATCCCGTGGGACGTTTTGTACACGGCATTATTCATCCGCTTAAGGATGCTGGTTGGAACATGGAAATCGCCGAGACATTAAGCGGCACGCATGCCACGCAGACGGCGCATCAAGCCGCCAGTGAAAAATATGACGCAGTCTTCGCCATCGGCGGTGACGGGACGGTTGGTCAAGTAGCAAGCGGATTGATAAACACCGAAACTGCGCTGGCCGTACTGCCTGCAGGCACGACCAATGTCTGGGCAATTGAGCAGGGTCAAAAACCTTTTAGCTGGTTCAAGTGGAAAGCTCTGCAAGAAAACGCGGAACTTTTGGCAAATGTCGAACCGCAATATGTAGATGTCGGCATCTGCAACGACCGTCCATTTTTGTTGTGGGCTGGTGTTGGGCTGGATGCACAAACCATTCACAAACTTGAACCGCGTCATCGCTTGTTGAAGCACCTCGCAGTTCCACATTTTTTTGCGACGACCGTTTGGGAAGCCACTTTCTGGCATGGCCTTGACCTGCGCATCTGGACGGACGGCGAATTTATTGAAGGGCATTATCTCGTGGCAGTCGCGACCAACATCCGTCATTATGCGGGCGGCATGTCATTGATCTCGCCGAATGCATTGCTCGACGACGGCGAGATGGATATGTGGCTATTAAGCGGTGACAGCCTCGCGGATGCGCTGCGTCATTTCTTTGACCTCATCGCGGGGCGTCACCTCACTTCTGATCAGGCACGCTGTCTGCCGTTCCACACCGCCCGAGTCGAATCGGATGCGGCTTTCAATATTCAAGTTGACGGCGATCCCGTGCTGGGCGGTAACAAAGCCGAAATCAAAACCCTGCACCGTGCGTTGAAAGTGCTCATGCCATTAGATGCTTTACAATTGTTGAAAGACCCGAAGAGATAAATCAATGGACTTAAGACCTTACTTGAATCGCTACGTGATCATCGGTACGTTAGCTGTCGCCGGGATTTTGTTGATCATCACCTTCATCATTATCGGCTGGACGTCTCCCCGCTTCTCTCCAGACGTTGGGTTTGCTCCAGCTGATCTGACCATGATCCCCGCCCCAACCCATACACCCAACGTCACTGCTATTCCCACCAATGATCCCTTGATCACACCCACGCTTGCCGCCAATACCATCGGCATCGGCGGCTACGTGCAAATCAGCGGTACGGAAGGCGAAGGATTAAGAATCCGCCAGACGTCGGGCCTGAACGCTGACACAGTCTTCCGCGGCGAAGAGTCAGAAGTCTTCGTTGTAAAAGATGGCCCGCAAACCGCAGACGGATACACCTGGTGGTATCTCGTCGCACCATATGATGAAACTCGCGCAGGGTGGTCTGTCGCTGATTTTCTGGCGGTTGTCCCTTCGCCGTAAATACTCTGGAGTGTAGGAGAAATAAAAATGTCCGAAAAACCAAACGGCGTCACCGCCAGTAAAAGCAAACGTGAATTCACCATTACCTGGGATGATGGGCATATCAGCAATTATCCATTTGGATTGTTACGCGCTGCCTGCCCATGCGCCTCCTGTCGTGGCGGACACGAGAATATGAAATCAGAACCTGACGAGGAAGTATTCAGTAGGATTATGGAAGACTCGCAATCCACACGGCTGGTTAATATTGTTGCGACTGGTTCCTATGCGCTGACCATCGTCTGGGAAGATGGGCACGACTACGGAATTTTCAACTGGCATTATCTGCGCGCATTATGTCCGTGTGATGATTGCAGGAGAAAAAGCGCAAAGACCTAAACGCAAAAACTTATAGAGAGAAAAAAGAGAGACTGTATCTTTCGACAGTCTCTCTTTTTGTTGCGTCTATTTATAGCGGATTACCCATCTACGGAGTCGGCGTACGTGATGGCGTTTTACTGTCTTTTGTTGTAGGCGTAACACTTATCTTCGGCGTTGGTGTACCCGTTCCGCCCTTCGGAGTAGTGGTCGGCGTGATAATAGTTTTTAGATGTAATTCAGCATCGGCGCGCATTTCGGTTGTCATCATTTCCGCATCCATGGCATAGAGCGCCTTCCAAGTCTTGAGCGCATCCTTTGCTTCACCGCGCTGTTCCTGTACCAATGCGCGCCAGTAAAGCATCAACGCGGTTTCTTCATTTGTATCTGCGACAGAGTTGAGCACTTCCACCTTCAAAAAGGCGCTGCCAAACTTCTCTTGCAGATAATATCCGCGCACTAGGCCAAGGTTTATATCGAAGGATGTCTTGTCTTCCACGAGCGCTAATTCCAAGTCTGCCACGGCCAGATCAATATTTTTCAATTCCAGGTTTGCAAGCCCGCGATAATAATGGTATTTGCCCAAGCCAGTTCGATTGAGAGTCATCGCTTTATTGAGATTCGCCACCGCCGATTTGAAATCCTTTATTTCAAAATAAGCTTGTCCCAGCATCGCAAACGACAGAGAATCTTCATTATTATAAAGGACATACACTTCAAGCGCCTCGATCGCTTTCTGGTATTGTTCATTTTCGATATACATTTCGCCTAATAGCTTATATACAGGAATCGTTGTAATATCCAGCGAGTAGGCTTTTTCCGCCGCCTCAAGCGCACTCTTTTTATTGTCGAGAGCTAGATATGCCCTGGCATAAGCCATATAAACATCCGACGATTCGGGCATAAGATTATCGGCCAGGTCAAGATCCACAATCGCAGATTTGGGATCATTATGTAAAATAAAATAACGCGCGCGCTCCAGATATATTTCGCCAAAATTCGGGTCACGCTTAATAGCCTCAGCTAACAGAACTTCGACATTAAAGTTCGGATCAGCCAGCAAACGCGCCCGCGCAAGACCGAGATACGGCGGGCCAAAGTTCGGGTCAATTTTTAACGCGTCGTTATAGGCCTTTAAAGCGTTGCCCGCCTGCCCTTGAAAGCGATAGGCTTCGCCGATGTAATAAAAAATATCCGCAGACTTTGGCTCGTGAGGGATGATCAATTCCATGTTCGCAATAAACGAATCCCAATCCCCGGCGTTATAGGCCTGCTGCGCGATGCGGTACTGATCCCTTGAATCGAGAGCACGAGGTGTATTTACATACAATGGAGTGGGCGTATAAGTTTGGGGAAGCAGCATCCACAACGGAGTCGGGCCGATAAAGAACTTTGTTGGGAGAGCTGTGGCGCCGAAAATAGTCGGGGTTGCGGTGAAGGTCGGAGAAGGCCCCGGTGTAATAGTCCGCGTCGGAATAACTGTCGACTGACGCGGCAAGAAAAAGCCAAAGATCACCGCTGAAGCCAATGCCATAAAAACGATCAGCATGCTGATTAAACGCGTAATTGGGCTTTTTATGACAGACTGAAACCCCTTCTCTTTTGGTTTCTCATTCACGAGCAGAAGTTTTTCCTCCCAGGCTCGCGGCCGATCCATAGAAAATGGCTTAATATTCTCATCGGGAGCCAATGCCCCGAGGAGGATCAAACCCCGTTTCGCCGTACCATTTTCAGGGTTAAGTTTGAGCGCTGTCTGCAGGCAGTAGATCCGCTCCTTGGGGCTATCCATCGCCGCGCTGAGCCAAACCCAATAAGTCGAATTATTCTGATCCGTTTTAAGGAGGAGCGTGAGTAGATCTTTAGCGCGTGATTTATCGCCGCGCCGCAAGGCATTCACAGCATCCAGGAACATGGTTTCAATTGTTCTATCTTCAGGAGAAAGATCAGCCATATTTTTATTTTACCGCTTGTTGAGTCTTTTCGTGAAATTCTTCGACCTGATAAACATAGACCTGCAATTTTGTATCCCGCCACAAGTTTTTACGCGCCCCCATTTTTACACAGAGCTGATCGAGAAAATCTACGGGGTCAGGAATTTTCTCCCAAACTTGTGGAAGAAAAGTTGCGCGGCGACGGCCATCATTCAAGATGACTCCATCGACATGCGGATTCAACATAACCAGCAGATTTTCGCCTGAAGAATAATCCAGCAAATGTGGAGCGGTCAATCGCGACACCTCAAGCTGAATACTGTTCAATTCGCTTTTTTCTACGCGGGGGAAGCGCGGGTCATGCAGCGCGGCGGCGACGGCATGTTCACGCACATCTTCCGCAAGCGGCTGATAGGCTTCGAGCGCACCGATGCAACCACGCAATTCATCATTGATCGTAAGCGTAACAAAGGATGCTCCATTCTCGAGCAAACGCGGCGTGAAGGATTTCATATCCAATGCGGAAAGTTTCCTTCCCCTCACCCCGTTCTCCATCGCCTCGCGCGCCACATGCAACAGAATATGTTTCTCTTCATTAGTCAATTGATCGGTCATGATATCACCTTCCCACAACAAACCATCAAGATCATTGGCGTCTTCGTGATTATAAAAAGATCATAACTCAGACAATCCTTTATATTTAAGATTGTGATATATCAACGGCAGACCATCACCCGAACCGCTCACCGCAAGAACTTCTGCGATGAACAAAGAATTCATACCCGCATCGAATGTTTCAACGACACGGCAGTCCAGCCATGCCAGCCCACCCACGATCAAGGGCGAACCAGTGATCAAGACTTCGGTTTGCAAACCGGTAAAGCGATCCTCTACATCTGCTGCACGGCCCGCAAAGAGATTAGAGATTTTGATCTGGTCGCTGGAGAGCATGGTCAACCCAAATACGCGGGACTTGCTGACTAATTCATGCGTGCGTGAGGACTGCTGTAACGAGATCGTGATAAGCGGCGGGGCAAGGGAAATGGAGGTGAATGAGTTCACGGTCATCCCATGTTTTACACCTTCATAGACAGACGTCACAACGGTCACACCAGCTGACCAGGCGCGCATCGCCGCACGTAAATTTTCAGGATCAAGGGTCATAGCATTTTGGCTCTCCATTATGAATTCATCATAATTGCCAGAAGGCAGGGCGTCAAGACAAAAATCAGTATGGTATTCCAAAAATACTTTGAAGCCCTTTAAACCTTGCACATTAAATCCGTTTCATAATCGCGTGGTAGACTCTCGGTCATGTCAAAACGCATAAGAAACATTCTGAGCGCCATGGCGGGCTTGATGCTGCTGGCCATTGCGATTTATCAGATACCAAGAGTAAATGTGGCTATCGCATGGCGCGCTGAAAAATTTGCTCTTTACTTTAAAAACACCATCAACCCACCCGGGCCTGTACCTACTGCTTTACCTGTTACACCCAAACCGATGCCCCCCACACTTGCATACACATCCACTCCACTGGGTGATCAATCACCATCTGTTACACCTACTGCGACCTTCCCGCCTTTGCCAGCGCAGGCTTCCATCACCTCACCTGAATATGAAAAACAAACTCCAAACAATTGCGGTCCAGCCACGCTTTCGATGACCCTGCACATGTACGGTTGGGAGGGAAATCAAGCCGACATCGCCAGTTTTATTAAACCCGTTACAGGTGACCGCAATGTAAATCCAGAAGAACTACGTTACTACGTCCGCACGCAGGCTGGTTGGCTGAATCTTGAATACCGGGTGGGCGGGAGCATTGATTCGCTCAAACGCTTGATCGCAGCAAATTACCCGGTTATGGTGGAAAGCGTCACATCACTTAACCCCAATGATGCGCTCGGCCCAACCGATGATCTTTGGGCGGCTCATTATCTTCTCCTGACAGGCTACGACGACAGCACTCAAACCTTCACCGTTCAGGATTCATATCATGGCGCAGATTTAAATATCGCCTACTCCAAACTCGAAAAAGAATGGAAGCCGTTCAACAACCTCTACATCGTGATATATTTTCCACAGTTTGAAGATGAGATGAAAACCCTGCTCGCTTCAAACTGGGACCCGGACCTGAATCGGCAAAATGCATTAGACGCATCTCAGGCAGATTCTGCCAAAAATCCCAAAGACGCTTTCGCATGGTTCAACCTTGGCAGTAATCTCGTTTATTTTGATCGTTACGAAGAAGCCGCTCTCGCCTATGACAAAGCGCGTGCAATCGGCCTGCCCCTGCGAATGTTCCGCTATCAATTCGGCCCATTCCTTGCCTACTTCCACTCAGGCCGAAACGAAGATCTGCTTGTGCTGACAGATTACGCGAGAGGCGTTACCGAAATGTCTGAAGAAACATGGCTGTGGTATGGTTTTGGGTTATATCGAAATGGCGATTATGCTGGGGCACGCAAGGCTTGGCAAAAAGCAGCCAAGATCAATCCTAATTTTTACGAAGATCAGGCGCAAAAAGCGCTCGATCTGATTCAATAACTCAATCACAATGAAAAAAATCATCCTGCCCCTCACCATTTTTTTTCTTTTGGCTTGTCAAAACACAAGTACAACCCTACCGCCTTTAAAAATCACGCCACCCCCATCTGATACACCTGCGCCAACTCAAGCACCTGTTACACCAACACCAGAAAATACATCAACACCTCTTCCCACCGCAACGCCGTTCTCTGTGAAAATATCATCCACTGACGGGATGACACAACTCTTTGTCCCGGAAGGGCTATTAATCATGGGCGGCTTGGATGTTCTACGTGACAGTGATGAGATCCCTGAGCATCAGGTAAAGATCAATGCGTTCTGGATCGATCAAGTGGAAGTGACCAACAGCATGTATGGCTTATGCGTCAAGGCCGGCACATGCCGGCTGCCGGTTATACTCAATTCAAATCTACGCTCTGATTATTTTAGCGATCCTGAATTTCGCGATTATCCCGTTATCCATGTCGCATGGCTTGACGCGAACACATATTGTCAGTGGGCTGGCCGGCGACTTCCCACCGAGGCGGAATGGGAACGCAGCGCCCGCGGCGATGATATGCGTACATTCCCTTGGGGTGATGAACCGCCAAATGCAAATAATTCCAATTCCGGAAATACTGTCGGTGATACTTCACGGGTGGGATCTTACGCTGAAGGAGCAAGTCCTTTTGGCGCATTGGATATGGCTGGCAATGTTTGGGAATGGGTATCAGATTATTACACAGCATACTATTACTCATCGTCTCCAGTTGAAAACCCAGTCGGCCCGACAGATGATCTTGGCACACATTTGCGAGTGATCCGAGGCGGTTCCTTTCAGGATACACTATTAAATTTACGCATCGCAAATCGCGGCTATGAAGTTGGGCCTGATCCATTTGCGGGACCGCTTGAAGGGGAATACTATGGTCACAGTTCGGTGAGTATTGGCTTCAGATGCGCGACTGATCATTAAAACTGAAAGAGTTCATCGGTTGAAAAAATAGCGGCTCTAATCTTCCAAAAAGCTATAGCCCCCAGGCCACGTCTTGATGAAATGTTTTTCATTCGTTTCTTCTTCCAGTTTTTTTCGCAGACGGTAAACAACATTTTTTAACAAGACCACGTCCCCCTCAGCCCCCCACACAGTTTGAATGATCTCTTCCGCAGGAAAAACGTAACCAGGGCGGCTCATCAACAAGTGCAAAAAACGAAACTCAAGATTGGTCAGCTTGATCTCATGGTTGTTTGTGCCAACTGCCGAGCGATGGGATGGATCGAGGTGCAGGCGGCCAGAGTGACGTTGGGTCATTGGCTCACTCCAACTACGGCGTGACCAGGCGATGATCTTGGCAAGGAATATGGCAGGACTGATCGGTTTAATCACGCACTCATCCACTCCATTTTGGTAAGCCTCAAGTATTTCGGACTCGTTATTTGTCGGCAAGAAAAGCAGGATCGGGCTTGCGCTCAAGGAGCGAAACTGACGGCATAATTCTATGCGCTGCACATGCGAAGCATTCACATCGATCACGATCAGATCGGGGATCTCCTCAACAGAACGATTCATGGCGCGCTGGACGGAAGTCTCAAGAATGGCGACAAGCCCTTTATCTCGGATGATATATCCCCAAATTGGGGCAGTCGCATCCTGGTCACAAACGACAAAGACACGTGGTGTATTTTGAGAGGTTAATGAGAAATTTTGTGTATTCATAATGTGTTATTTTGATGGTAAAACCTTGGTTCTGGCTAATTACATAGGTGTAAACAGATTATAAGCCAATTAGTCGCAAACGGTCGTATTATTTCACCAAAATATTACTTTTGGGGGATATAGAATATAGTCATCCTTTTGTATACTTGAAGCATATCACAAAGGAGAAAAGATGAAAAAGATATTCCCAATTCTAGTTTTTATTACTTTATTTGCCTCGGCCTGCCAAGCCGGAGGATCACAGGCGCAGCCGACCGCGCTATCGTTGCCGACTGCCTTCCCAACGAATACTCCTCCCGCCATAAATGCACCTGCTGAAGTTAGCAGCGGCAATAAAGCGGGCGAAGAACGCGTTTCCTCCGTGGATGGCATGCCTCAAGCATATATCCCGGACGGCACGTTCCGTATGGGAGCCCTGGACGCTAATAATCAAAGGGATGAAGAGCCCGCCCATAACGTAACCCTCAAGGCGTTTTGGATGGACAAATTAGAAGTGACCAATGCCATGTACACCTTGTGTGTAAAAGCTGGTGGATGTGAACTTCCGCAGACATTAAAATCCGGCACTCGCGAGTCATATTTTAATAATGCTGAATTCAATGACTTCCCAGTCGTATACGTGACCTGGTACCAGGCATCCACATACTGCAAATGGACAGGCCGCCGTTTGCCGACAGAAGCTGAGTGGGAACGTGCTGCGCGCGGTGACGACTTCCGCACCTATCCATGGGGCGATGATCGTCCTGATTCATCCCGCGGCAACTTCAACTACTTCGTGGGCGACACCACCCGCGTGGGTAATTTTCCAGCAGGAGCAAGCCAATTTGGTGTACTTGACCTAGCCGGCAATGTAGCAGAATGGGTAAACGATTATTATGATGGCAACTATTATGCCCAAGGCGCTTCCGTAAATCCACCTGGACCGGGAGAACGCAGTCAATTCTTCAACCGTGTGGTACGCGGCGGTACTTATCAGGATGCTTTTATAGATATCCGTCTGGCAAACCGCGCTTCCGTACTGGGTTCAAACCCGAACGCGGCAGACGTATATTCAACCGAATACCTTGGAGAATTTTCGCCGAAGATCGGTTTCCGCTGTTCGTCAGATTAATTAAAAGAACATAATTTTTCAGACCGCCAAGAATTTGGCGGTTTGAATTTTTTTATTTTGGAGCTTTTCATCAATTGCTCATTTTATTTGACGCACCTTGTTAGCTATGGTAAACTCCCAAATACAAATCAATAGCCCTAATACGGCGCTCTTATCCAGAGAGGCGGAGGGAACGGCCCTGCGATGCCTCGACAACCAGTCAATGAAAATTGAATATGGTGCCAAATCCGACAGATAGATTTCTGGGAGATGAGAGGGTATCAGCATTTCATATCAATTGCCCTTTCACGTTGAAAGGGCAATTCTATTTTTAAGGAGAAACAAATAATGAGTAATACTTTTATGTCTTCGTCCAGTTTGATGTTTACATCAGAATCGGTGACAGAAGGACACCCCGACAAAATGTGCGATCAGATATCAGATGCAGTTTTGGATGCCTGCCTTGAACAGGACAATATGTCGCGCGTGGCTTGCGAGACCGCCATCAAAACAGGCTTCGTGGCATTATTGGGCGAGATCACAACGAATGCTTATGTCAACTTTGACGAACTCGTTCGCAAGGTCGTAAACGAAATCGGCTATGACAGCAGTGACAAAGGTTTTGACGGAAATACCTGCGCGGTACTTTCAGCCGTCGCGAGCCAGAGCGCAGATATTGCGCTGGGCGTTGATCACGCAATGGAAGATAAAAGCGGTGAGATGAGGGATGTCGGCATTGAACATGTAGGCGCAGGCGATCAGGGTATGATGTTCGGTTTCGCTTGCAATGAGACTTCAACCTTGATGCCGATGCCAATTTATATGGCGCATAAATTATCCCGCCGCCTGAGCGAGCTTCGCAAAGATGGCACTCTGCCATGGCTGCGCCCTGATGGCAAGAGTCAGGTAACTGTAGAATATTCACAGGGTAAACCAAAACGAATTGATACCGTACTTATTTCCACTCAACACGCGCCGGATATTTCACATGCTGAGATCGTTGAACAGGTCAGTGAACATATTATTTATCCATCCCTACCGGAAGGTTTGGTTGACAAGAATCTAAAAGTGTTCGTGAACCCCACCGGCCGCTTCGTTATCGGCGGCCCCATGGGTGACGCAGGTGTGACCGGACGCAAGATCATTGTGGACACTTATGGCGGTATGGGGCGGCATGGCGGCGGTGCCTTCTCGGGAAAAGATCCTACGAAGGTAGATCGCTCCGCCGCGTATGCCGCGCGTTATGTAGCGAAGAACATCGTCGCTGCCGGCCTTGCTGACCGCGTAGAAGTACAAGTCGCTTACGCCATCGGCGTGGCTCACCCGCTATCAGTCAATGTTGAAACTTTCGGTACTGCCAGGATCTCAGATGACAGAATCGCCGCGCTCGTCAGTGAATTTTTTGATCTGCGCCCGGGCGCGATCATCCGTGACCTCGACCTGCGCCGCCCGATCTATCGCAAGACCGCCGCTTATGGTCACTTTGGACGTGACGATATCGAATTCCCATGGGAAAAAACGGATAAAGCCGAGGCTTTGAAGAAAGCCGCCGGGTTGTAGATCAATTCATATTAAGCATAAAAAAGAGCCTCCGCACGAGGCTCTTTTTTATGCCAATTTTTTTTATTTTTTTCCACCGAAACGGTTGGGCTGCTATTCCAAAAGTGAGTCAGAATTTTCCCAGTTGCCTGTTCTTCAATTGGATTTACGTTCTTAGCTTTCCTCATCTGAAACTGCGCCAGGCGGAAGCGGACATCCCGTTCAATGCATAAGTTAGCGGGCTCGTTGATGCATACGTAAATGTGGCAACCGGAGTCGATACGCCCATACAGAAGGTCAGCGGGCTGGACAGGTTCTGAGGATTGCTGGAGACAATCACTACGAAATCAGCAAGATTGTTGTCCGAATCGTAGCAATTTCCAAATGCCCCACCAGGGTTTCGCTCGTAACTCCGATCTAAGCTGCTTGATGCCATTGGGAGCAGAGGACTACCTTCTACTGAGCGTCTCATTGATAACTAAACTTTTTAGATACTCAATCCAGCAAGAGCAAAGAATGATTGGATCAAGTCTGGCTTATGTCGCAAACGTAAAATAGCCAAATTAAGTTCTCGGTGTAAGTGGTTCAAGTCTGAGCAACACATATTTTTTAGTTCAACATACTTGAGATGATCCCATACGCCTTCGTCAGGATTCAAATCAGGCGCATACGCAGGCAAGCGTTCAAGATGGATATGCTTGGTTGCGCCATTCGCTAAATATTCTTTGACACATTGATTTCGATGAATGGGCGATCCATCCCAAATCACCAATAGTTTGCTGTTCGTACGCCAGAGAAGATGTTTCAGGAAATGAACACTGTCCAAGCCATTCATGGAATCGTCGCGTGTCATTGTGAACAACCAACCTTGAGGAGAAATTCCACTCATCACTGATAAATGATCATGCGTCAGAAAGACAGGCAAGATTGGCGTATGACCGCAAGGCGCATAAGTTCTGACCATAGCAGGCAGGAGATAAAAGCCCGATTCATCCACGAAAATGAGGATTCTGTGCTCCAAATGCGCCTTTTTCTTCATTTCAACCCAAACTTCACTCCGCCAGCGAGCAATGGCAGGTTCATCACGTTGGGTTGCACGTTCTATAGGCATTTGCGGCGTCCACTTCAAGTCTTTCAACAAACGGGCTACATGGGATTTGTTGTACGACACGCCGAACTCCCATTCAATCACTTTGCGGA
>CAIWRB010000254.1 GCA_903914955.1 uncultured Chloroflexota bacterium
CGGTGGCCCGGCAACCCGAACTTGTGCTTGTGGGTGCCCTGGCATGGTGTTTCGCGATGGCGGGCTTTGCTGGAGAGTTGGGCCTCTCACGGGAGATGGGTGCGTTGGTCGGATTTACGCCCACTAATGCGACGTTGATGACAACGTAACCGCCCGAAAAGGCTTTCGACCTTAAGATTGTCCTGGGGCAAGCCGGGAATATCGAAACAATACAGCAAATCATCGCCAAACAAATACCACCGTTTTCGTAACCCACTATAAAGCGACAGGGGAATTACCTGACCATACGCATCGGATTCGAAATTACGAAGCAAATCTTCCATTTCTTGATTGACCTGCTGGATGGTTGGTGCAGGCTCATCCACATGAGACCTTGGCGGATAACGAAGGCAGGCGGCTATTTGCAAAAACCAGGTATGGGTTTTGTCAATCGTCTCAGCTAACTGGCGATTATTCTCCAAAGTTCGATCAACTTGTCGAGTCAGCCGACTAAAGAAAGCATTTTCGGTCAGCGACATGCTATGCAAAGCCTGAGCAATGCTTTCCAATTGGCGGTAACCCTTTAACCCACCCCAATAGAATGGTTTTCGAGTGGTCCGATTAACTGCATCACGGATTGCCATACGAAATTGGTTTTCAATTTCCCGCAATTCTTTTGCACTCTCTGTTTCAGTAACATCGGTTGGATTCAAAAAAAGAGCTGTCATCTGAAAAATCTGTAGTTTTTGGCAAACCACCCAAATCCACACGCATTTTCTTCCGCAAGTCAGTATCATTTTCAAGCACCTCATCGGCAAGATTGCCCAAGAAGTGCTCCTGACAACGTTGACGAGGCGCATCTGGCCAAACAGCCCGTAGTGCTGCGATGATTCGTTCTTCGCCATCAGATACACTTGCTAAAACCGGGTAGTCTTGATAGGTCTTAAGCCAGTTCGTCAAATCTTTCTCATTGGGCGGTTCAAGTTGAATGGCCGAGACAACCGTCCCGCTCAGGACCTCATAGAGCACGTACAACAGGCTACCATGCCCTTCTGGTTGCAAAGCGTCCACACCAAAGATCAGACCACCGTGTTTTTCTACGCTTACATCCAACTTCTTCCGTTTTACTTCGCTGGCTGCTCCCAATAGTGCCAGGTATTGGCGGTATAACTTGCCAACATTACGCTCATTAACTTCAACGCCTTTTTGATTCAATTCCCGCTGTATTTCCACTAACTGCCGCTGATCATGTTCATGACGCCAACCAATGTGTGCCAGCACATCCAACCCATAACTGCTATCAGGCAAGCTCAGTAACAATACTTGACTGGCATAGTAGCGCATTCCATAATGTGAACACTCCGCATTCGTGCACATTTTCGCTCTGCCTGCCAAGAATAATGGACCGCTCATTGTCTGGATTGTTTTTCGCACATGCCAATTAGGACGAAACTTAAGTTCTGCACCACAATGCACGCAAACATTTTGTTCGCAGTTGAATATTTTTCGCTTCGCATCTGGATACTTTCGAACAGGTCGATTGCGCGGTCGTTTCTCCATATTGGCTGTCTCCTGGCTTTTACTTATAATTCTACACCATTTAGACAGTCAGGGTCGTATTGCTCAAGCAGCCGGTATTGCAAGGTGCAAGGTATCGAATATCTAGATGAAGCCAAAGTTCGTCCAACCTACCACCAAACTAAGCTGGGCTTATTGCTGCCAGAAGCAAGGTGGCGAACGAATCAAAGTTTAGGGGCGTAATTTAATCAGCAGTACCATGTTCTATTGGAGCGAATCGCAGAAATCATCGAAGACCTGTACATCCAGTCTATGAGCGAAGGCATTTTTGATGAAGCCTGCAACCAGATTCTTTGATAGATTAGCCTGCGGTCGAAGCCGCCAACGCTAACGTGAAAAATATATGGAGACTGGC
>CAIWRB010000255.1 GCA_903914955.1 uncultured Chloroflexota bacterium
CCGCAACCAAGCATATCCATCTTGAACGCTTGCCCGCTTACGCGCCTGATTTGAATCCTGACGAAGGTGTCTGGGATCATCTCAAGTATGTTGAACTAAGAAATTTGTGTTGCTCAGACTTGAACCACTTACACCGAGACCTCAATTTGGCTATTTTACGTTTGCGGCATAAGCCAGGTTTGATCCAATCATTCTTTGCTCTTGCTGGATTGAGTATCTAAAAAGTTTAGTTATCAATGAGACGCTCAGTAGGCAAGTCCACGCCAGTCAACAAAGCGTTCCCCGAAACCCAGCCATCACGAAAGCCACTGGTCTAGGTTAATGCCTTTGCAGAAGTGAGTATTTCTGAAAAACGCGGCCCGATAGTTCCGCATGCAGGAATTTGTCAATTAAAATCACCTGGATGTTATGCGGGGGGTGTCGCAGGCAGCTGACTGTCCAACCACGATGGCGGCTGTGACAAATCTAATTGCGATCTTTGATAATTGCGCCTCCTCCCTAAGAAAATGCCATGAGACTGTCAGTTAAATTAAAGTTCCTTGTAGGCTTCGCAACGATCACCCCTCCCCTGGTTATACTGCTCATCCCCGGAACCTTCATGGCAATCGTTGCCTTTGGTCTGTGGGACTATGTGAGCCAGTTTCTTCTTAATCTAATCTCTTTGCAACTATTGGAGACAATCGGCTGGTCAGCTATTCTCGTTATTAGTACCATAATCACCACAATTTACATTGGCCTAATCGTCTTCTACTTTGCTCACATGATCACAAACCAATTCTTATTTCCTTTATTGCGTATTGTCCTTGCGATCTGCTTATTTCTTGTGCCTCCAGTTACCATGACCGTGTATTGGTTCATCTTCATCCTCCCCGAAAAGCCTCCAGTCTGGGCATTGAATGTCTCCAACCCCACCCCGTACATTGTTCAAAATGCGGGGCGCAGAAGCTGCCCATGTTGGTGTGGGTTGATGCCCGAAGATGAGCTGTCTCAAGGGGCTGTGTCCACCACAAAGCCCTCGCAGAGCACCTCGCTCAAGTTCACTGCGGCAGGCACTGTGGGAGCTGTATTGTGCTTCGTTGTCGTATTCAGCGGCTGGCTCCGCCCCGCGCGCCCGACTGTGGCACTGCTGCTCTGCCCCCTCATGGTCGTAGCTGGACTTTCATTGTGCCTTGGCTTGGTAACGGGAGTCGTCAGTCTCTCTCGTCGCGAAGGCGCACTCACGATCGCGACCCTAATCATTTCGATTCTCGGGCTGGCGCTCCTAATGTTCGTTGCGCTCATGACGGCGTTCGTGGTCATACCATTTTCCATGGAATAGGCGGTAGCAGTAGCGAGTTAGCGCCCTCGTCGAACAAGTTTTTCCAGCGGATGCACGTGGCGGAAGCATAGACTGAGTAAGGAAGCAAGCGGGTGCTGGGCGCAACTGATACACAGGTGTTTCAAAGAAGTTCTTTGATGGAGTGGCATAATTGGTCTAACAGAGGATTTCCCCATCATGCAACGTCAACCTCTTTTCCTTCTCGGCCTATCCTTAGCTGTAAACATCCTTTTTTGCTGCACGCTCGTGCCATTCTTAATACCACCTTTTGGCGGTTACTCATTCTCTACATTACTCGAAGTTCTTCTCTGGCAGGGTATTGGCATGGCCGGATGGCCATTCGCACTTCTCGGTATGGCTCTAAGCATCCCCTTTGGCGCAAAACTTACCAGCGTAGCCTCTTTCCTGTTCATCCTCGTGTTTCCTGCTATTCAATTTCTTTTGATCCGTTCCGTGATCTCAAAAATTCTGCATCGCTTGGATTTCATTCTGTTGCATTTCTTCGTTATCTTCTCATTTGTCATAGTATGGTACTATGTACTGAATGGGTATGATTTCATGGCAGGGTAGGTAAGATATTGGAGTTGTCCACCGATATATGCAGTGGCGAATGAATACAAAAATCAAAACCGTCTTGCAAAATTTGCCTAACACAGCGTGTTTAGAAACAACCCTGTTTCTTGGGTGAAAAATGATGGCAACATCATGCGGAGATTCTCCGAAACCCAGTCATCACGAAAGCTATTGGTCGAGGTTAATGCTTTTGCGGAAGCGAATAATTCTGAAGAGCGTGGTGTAATAGTTCCGCATGCAGGGATCTGTCCAGTAAGGTCAATTGGATGATATGCGGGGGCGGTCAGGGAACTGACTGTTCTACCGCGATGGTTGGCATAAATAACCATTGTGAGTAAAAGGAGAGAAAATGATGGTACGAAGAATAGCAGCGTTCTTATATGCAATAATTACCTTAGCGATTGTCGCTTTCCAGATCGCTTTGGCAGCTGGCGCTCCTTGGGGGGCTTTCGCAATGGGCGGCGCTTTCCCAGGTCAGTTTCCTCCTGCTCTGCGAATTGCTGCCATAATTCAAGCGGCGCTCCTTGTTGGCTTCGCTCTGGTTGTGTTAGCTCGGACAGGCATCATTTTACCTAAATGGTTGCAAGCATCACGTTGGCTGGCATGGGTCGTTGTTGCCTTTTCAGCACTCAGTCTCATTCTCAATCTAATTACGCCTAGTGCGGGGGAGCGAGTTATTTGGGCACCTGTTGCATTCGTCATGCTTATAAGCAGCGGCATTGTAGCTTTTACGAAATCTTCAGAACGCCTTGCTTAATAATTCAAAGCGTCCCATTTGGAGGAAGGTGGGCAGGTGGGGAACGGTTAGGGGGGAGGGAAATGTTGGGTGGTAAAAAGGTTTACCAGTGGGCAGGAGGTTCGTTTGAAGCTCACTCGGCTTGCTTTGGGATTGGTGGGGTGCTTTTGGTAGGGAGGGCTAAAATGAGGGGATGGATACTTCTGAAAAGCGCGGTGCGATAGTTCCGTACGCTGGGATCTGTCCAGTAAGGTCAACTGGATGATATGCGGGGGCGGTCAGGCAACTGACTGTTCTACCGCAACCGGGCAACGGGTCTAAACACGGGCAAAAAACAAGGTCCCTCCTCCACGCTGGGCACATTCACCGCGCTCCAGACCTTCTGCTCAGGTCGATACCGGCCAGCCAAACTTGATCGATCTGATGAAAGCCAAGATCGACAGCGAGCAGGGCAAAAAAATCTATGCGCGACGGTTGGCCATTGTCGAGCCGGTCTTTGCCAACATTTGTGTCCATAAGCATATGGGCCGCTTCATCCTACGCTCTAAACGTAAAGTGGATGTACAATGGATCTTGTTCGCTCTGGTTCACAATATCGGCAAAATCCACGTGTTCGGGGCCTTGACCTAAGCCTAGTTGGATCCGGTTCACCCTAATCCACAACTGTCTGCAGGACTTGACCGATGCCAGTCTCAATTAATACTCTCAAAATTCGTTTTTTCGACAGTCTCGTTGGGCGGTTTAATGTCGGAAATATAAAAGGTCAGGGAAAACAATGGCAGATATGTTTTTGTTCATACAATATGGTTGGAAAAATATCTGGAAAAGATATACCATTTGGCTTTTCAGTGCGCTACCCATTTTTGATCAATTATTTCGTGCTATTCAGTTCAAACACGAAGAAAATTGGCTCTGGCCGTTTCTCTATCTAACGGAGGAAACTATTTCAATAATACTTATTTTTATTTGTTATATTGGAGTACCATATCTTGTATATTGCTATTCAATTCGTAAACCCGTGACTATTCATGAAACATTAATTACGGTTATGAAATTTTCTGGGCGGGTAATCGGCTTATTTTTCCTCAGCCTCCTTCTCTTTTCCCCATTTTTTCTCTTGGTAGTGTTCATTTCCCTAAAGTATTCGCCCCAATCCCCTCATATTCCCAATAGCCTGGTCATTGCGTTTGATATGCTTTCAGCATTTGCCGCTCTTTGGCAATTCTCAATTGCCG
>CAIWRB010000256.1 GCA_903914955.1 uncultured Chloroflexota bacterium
AAGAGTTCATGCATTGAGATGGATATTTCCGGGACAAGGCCATATAATTTATTGAAGCGGAATCTGCATATTCGACATGACGAGAGATTCGTACCCACGCGCAGTGTAATGTCCTATTGGGTCTATACGAAATGATGGTAGCAGATTATCTGGACTTGCCTTTTATTGGCGCTTTTGTACTCAAGGGCGGCATGGTGGTTGATGCGTCGGGGCGTGTTGAAGCGAAGGTGGTACTCCGCTTTCGCGTGGGTATTTAACTGATGTTTTTCATGGAGCTTTGCACGGTAATCCGTTGCAGGGCAGCAATATTCTTTGCAGAAATTGTGTTCAAAGTTTGAGTATATTTCGCCGTATATAGGTTGCAATTCAACAATCCGCTGTTTAGGCGGATCAATCTGCTTATTGTTAGACGCAACAAGGAGATGCTCCATGAACAAGATCGCTTTTTTCCTGCTCCTGATGGTTCCTGCCATTGCCTTTTCGGGCGAGTTTGATGCCCCTTGGAAGGATCCGAAGGTTGCTCTCGTCATTGATCCGTACTACGCGAATGCAATCGATTGGGATAAGTTGAAAACTGAACCACGGGTCGTCGCGATCATTCACAAGGCCACGATTGGCACAAAGAAACTTGATCCCGGATACAGAGCGCGCAAGGAAGAGGCACGCAAACGCGGTTACCTCTGGGGCTCTTATCACTGGGGTGTGGCCGGCCAACCCGAAAAACAGGCCGACTTTTATATCGATACGGTCAAACCGGAACCCGATGAACTGATCGCATTGGACCTTGAAGACGCACAGTCAAAGACTCTGATGAACGTCGACGAGGCCATCCTGTTTGTGGATCGCGTAAAAGCTCGTACGGGTCGCTACCCGGTTCTCTACACCAATCACTCCAGTGCAAAGCTCATAGCTGCCAGGTATAAAAACAGCGTCTTCTCGAAGACACCGCTTTGGTACGCGCGCTTCAAGTCAAAGGTTACCGACTTTCCACGCGGTGTCTGGCCCACGTACACACTTTGGCAGTTTTCCAGTGAGCTACTTCCCCAGATGCCCATATCCGGCACAAAACCCGATATGGACATAAATGTCTTTAACGGCAGCTCCGAACAACTCAAGGTGGCTTGGCCGTTCACGAAAACTGCGCCATAGTCCTTTGTTCAAGTTGATCACCAATGGCGTGTCAAGCTGTCGGTTCTTGAGACTGGAGAAGCGAAGGCGGGCTTTTTGCTTGGACATGGTTGCAAGGTCCGGCGGATGGTGGTGCAAAAAGCGTGACTGAGCGGACGGGATGGGTATTGCAACTGATTAAAGAACTTCCTGCTGTATCGGGCGAATACTTTAAGAAACTGCAAAACACGGACGATATATGGGAAGTCCGCGCAAAACTTGGCAATAATGCGTTCAGGCTTTTAGGCTTTCTTGATGATGGTTCGTTGGTGATTTTGACGAATGGGTTTGCAAAAAAAAGTCAAAAAACACCAGCGTCTGAAATTGATTTGGATGAACAACGAAAGAAAGAATATCTCAGGAGGAAATAATCATGGATGATCTGCAACGATATATCGAACGACGAAAAGACCTTGATCTTGAATTTGCCAAGACCTTTGACGAAGGCTATGAGCAATTCAAAATCGGTGAACTCCTGCGCTACGCAAGAGAGCGTGCAGGGTTTACCCAAGAAGAACTTGCTGGAAAATTGAACACAAAAAAATCAGCAATTTCGCGTATTGAAAATCATTCAGAGGATATAAGGCTCTCTACCCTTTTTCATTATGCCGAAGCTCTTGGAAAGAAACTTCAGGTATCTATTCAATAAACTTGTGCGTCTGAAACTATTTCACAATGTGAGAATTGCTTCATAACGCTATCGATTCCAATTGATTATTTCTCGGTGACTGGGTTCAGGATTGCAAGGGTTGTGCTTTGTATTTTCTCTTCGTTTGCGGCTTTGCCGGGGGTGAGCGCTGGCGGAATGGGGTGGCTCTTGGCAGATCACCCTTTAGACAGGTAGAGTTTATCATTCAAAAGAGTGAACGTGGTGAACATAGTGAACATTGGTTGAGAGTTTCGACCCCAGCGGGCAATAAAAGTTCAGGATGTAAGGCAGGAATATTGATTATATTTGTATCGATTTCTTGTTCGTGACATGGAAAGGGGGGGCCTTCAGATACACCCGTTAGATGCAGAATTGAGGTGAGTTTGTTGTTTTTGGTATATTCTTTGGTATACTTTTAAAGTTTATGGTGTTTATGGTCTTTATTGGCGATGCTTTTCGACTCCCGCCATCTCCACAAAGTATAAGTTTTTTAACATCCCGGAAAGACCCTAAGCCCTTGTTTTGTAAGGGCTTCGTCGAGGTCGGGCGTGGTCGACGGTTCCGGCGGCAAGTGGGTATCTGCCGTGGGTAGCGTCGTCGAGGCCAGCGCAGTGCCGTGAATCGTGGGCGATTCGCTGCGCTGGCAACTGTTACAGAGACCGCCGACGTCGAGGATTCGCGCGTCCTCGAAGGCCAAGGCAGCGTTGCCGGTGGGGGCTGTGGCCCCCGCATCGTTGCCGGGTCGCGGG
>CAIWRB010000257.1 GCA_903914955.1 uncultured Chloroflexota bacterium
CTGACGTACACCGGATTCACGTACTTGCCCATCCTCGAGGATCAAAATATCGTCGGCTCGCTGCACTGTACTCAGACGATGAGCAACGATAATGGCTGTCCTATTCTTTACCAATTTGTCTACTGCTTGTTCGATACGATGTTCTGTGGCGGGATCCAGACGTGAAGTAGCTTCGTCCAGAATTATCAGACCTGGGTCTCGCAGGAAAATACGTGTGAAGGCTAGCAGTTGGGCTTCCCCGGCAGAAAGTCCACCGCCTCCCGATTCAAGCTCGGTATCTAGTCCATCAGAGAGGGAGACATACCAATTCCACATATCCAGATCACGCAGTGCTTGAAGTACGGCCTCGTCTGGGATGGATGGATCAAAAAATGTTAAATTTTCCCGGACAGTGGCATGAAAAAGCTGGATATTTTGGGTGACCATGCCTACGCGGCGGCGCAGCTCTTGAATCGGAAGGTCTCGGACGGTTTTTCCCCCCAATAAAATTTCTCCTTGAGTGGGATCATAGAGACGGAAGAGAAGGCGGGTTAGGGTGGTTTTTCCTGAACCGGTGCGGCCAAGTAAACCGAGTATTCGTCCCGGGGTCAGCTGAAATTCGATGTTACGCAGTACCATATCCTGCTCGGATCCTGGTGATGAAGCAAGATTTGAGTTAGGAACGGTTTGCGTATCCGCGTAGCTGAATGACACATTCCGAAAAGCAACAGCCAGTGGACCCGGCGCAAGGATCGCTATGGATGGAGCAGCGAAAATCGCTTCGCCATCTATTTTCCCCTGAATCTCTTGAATGCTCATTATTCGGACCAGGCTGGCACCGGCCTTTTGTAAATCTTGAAACTGTTGGGTGATGCGTTCGAGCGGCCAACTGATCATATTGGAGTAATAAATGATCATGAAAACAGAGCCGAGGGTGATGATGCCTGAGCGATGAAGATAGGCGCTGACCAGCAGAGCAAGGGCGTTGCCGATGGCAAATAAGACCCAGGTGGTATTCATTACTACTGCCCAGCGCAAGCTGGCAGCGATGGTGATGCGCATCAGGTCGCGTGTCAGGCGGTAGAAACGCTGCAGCACATAAGGCACGCCATCGTTGGAACGGATATCTTCGGTGCCATTTAATCGTTCTTCAATAAATCCGTACATGTCGGCGCTGGCCTGGCGTTCCTTTTCCCAACTGGGAACTGCGATATTGACCATTGAGAGCAAAATGATAAGGGTCAGACCGACAAATATACTCAGAGAAAGACTGACACGCCAGTCTTCGCGTAGCAGTACCAAGAGGACACCAAAGATTAGGATGACATTTGCGACAACTTGTAAAATGAATTGGGAGAAGAAATTAGATAGAGAGGTTACATCGCCATCGATGCGCTCAATCATCTCTCCGGGGGTATGAGATGTATGGAAAGACATATCCAACCCCAAAGTGTAACGGGCAAGATCGATGCGTACTTGATTTGTAGCTGCCCATCCAAGTAGTTCGGTCAGGTAAGTGGCCAGCACGCCGAGCAGTTGCTGTGCAATTGCAATGCCGATAAATAACAAACCCAGCCTCTGCAAAGAAGCCAACTCATCTCCTGCGAGAGCGTGGTCGAGGAAAATTCGCATTAGCTGAGGATTAAGAATTTGCAATCCGATACTAGTAAATAAGATCAGACCCAGCCCAACCAGCCAGAGGGAGCGGCCCTTCAGATAGCGGCGTAGGAAGCTCAGGTAATCTTGAAAGGAAATAGTGTTTTTTGACATATATGTATTCATCAGAAAAGGCTTGAACAATAGAGTACTATATAGATATGAAAGCAACTCATGTGTACTTTCCACCGACGACACCGCAACAGCGGAAACTGC
>CAIWRB010000258.1 GCA_903914955.1 uncultured Chloroflexota bacterium
GGGATCCCCTGCAGCAGGATCGATGCGGATTGGGCATCTCAACGAATCAAAAAGTTATCCCTTTTCGAAGCGATCAAGTCAGCCTTCATAAAAGACAAATCCAAAAAACACAAAACTCTTTTAGATCAGTTTGCATATCCTAAAGGGGGGACAGGAACTCTGTATCAGGGAATGGTTAGGGCCATCCAAAATAGAGGTGGAACTGTAGAAATGCAGAGTCCGGTTTCCGCAGTCTTATTGCACGACGACAATGGCGAGATGCGCGCAGCTGGCGTTACGCTAGCCGACGGGACAAACCATTTTGCGGATTTGGTTATTTCAAGCATGCCATTGACCCACATGGTCCAACGCCTCAAAGGCGTTCCACACGAAGTACTCGACGCATGCAATAAGCTATCTTATCGGAATACCATTCTCGTTTACTTGGAAATGGACTCCAATAATCTATTTCCTGATAACTGGGTTTACATCCATTCTCCTGAAGTTCTTCACGGCAGAATAACAAACTTCAGAAACTGGTGTCCATCGCTCAACGGCGACAAAAAAACGACCATTCTTTGTATGGAATTTTGGTGCTTCGATCATGATTCGATATGGCAGAATACCGACAGTGAATTAGGTGCGCTAGCAATTAGGGAGCTTGCAATTACAAATCTTGTAAATCCTAGTGTTGGATGCCTGAGAACCCATATTGAACGCATTTCGCGCAGCTATCCCGTCTATGAGGCAGGCTATTTGAAGCCATTAAAGGTCATTCAAGACTATCTCGACTCGATTCAAGGATTGTTTGCAATTGGGCGTTACGGTGCGTTTAAATACAATAATCAGGATCATTCTATTTTAATGGGAATCCTTGCTGCTCGTGAAATCAATACCGGCGTCGCACAAAATTTGTGGAACATTAATACAGACACCGATTACCAAGAGGACGCTTCCGTTCATCAAACAGGATTAACTGAAAGCTAAACCACCATTATCTAGAGGTGCCCCATCACCTCATATACAACAAACTTCTCCCTTTCATATAGCCGCCGCAGCCATCCTCGTTGTTCAGCGTCGCTGACCCATTTGTCAAAATTCTTGACGTAATAACGATCCAACCGCCTCACATCCACGGACCAATGAACCGCAAAATCACTTTTGGTGTATTCAGTTCTGCCATTAAACACGACGAGCGAAAACTCTTTTAGAGCTGAGAAGAACTCCTCTTCTCGAAGATATCCCATAGCTAGTGGTGGCCACCAGCAACGTGAATTCACACAACGCGACGTCCTAAAGCCAGTAAAAAACGGCATCGAATATTCGGTGATCGTATCGGATAGAATCGGTTTTGTGTAGCGAGTCGATAGTTTTTCAATTTCTTGAAACTCCACTTTATATCCAAAAGGAGTTCCCCCGTCTGATGCTTTGGCAAGAAAATGAGTAAGACGAGTTTCCTTATCAAAAACCAACAATCCCAAAAACGCAAAGGCTATACCACCACCAGCAACGACCTTCACCCACCTCCTTCTGCCAACGAACAAATTTTTCAATATGCCCGGAATGAGAAGAAAGAAAGGTGGGGCGTACAA
>CAIWRB010000259.1 GCA_903914955.1 uncultured Chloroflexota bacterium
CTAGAAAGTATTGCAGAACGATACAACAAACTACGTTATTCTCATTGAACCGCCGGATGCGGACCCGCATGTCCGGTGGTGTGAGAGGGGGCGGCTAATCACCGCTCCCTACTCGATTATCTTTCAGGCTTTTTGTAAATTCTCCAGGTGCAGTTGTGTGTTATTGAGCAGTTCGATCATCATCTGGCGGATGTGTTTGTTGAGAAAGTGTGTCTCCAATGTGGAGAGCGGTAGAAAGCGGGCTCCAGCAACAACGTGAATACAATTTGCTGATCCGCATAAACAAATGAAAGGAGCTTGCATTTCCCATTCAGTGGCGGGGTAGAAGAAGGAAAGTTCTTCACCTTTTTCTATGTCTCGTCGGGCGATGACCAGCATGTGTTCTGTATCGAGCACAACGTTGGGGTCGCAGGAATGATTCAGCGCGGCGAGTTTGCCGACATGCGTATGAATGTTACGTCCAATTTGCACAGTGAAACGATTGGGTTTGTCCATGATGTTCTCGCTCGGCATGCTGCAAATCACATCGCCTTTTTTATATGCCTGTTTTGTGATGAGCGTTCGAAATTTATTTTCTGTTCTTATTGCAAGTGTTTCCATTGTTGTAACCATTTTAAATTTTCTCCTTTTACGAAATACTCATTAAAAATATTCTTCTTTTAGTATAGCGGTAATAAAAGAAATTACAAGGGTTGAATCTTAAATATCGAAATATATTAAGGTTGAATTACAAAAAATTAAAGCAACATCAATTGTGCCGGTGCTTTGCGTCCGTTAAATAAAAGATAAGGCGCGGCGCGTTCAGCGATGACCCCGAGTTTTTTCAGCGCAGATAGATCGCGCAGTTTACTTGATCTTCTTGCGTTGAGGATCGCATCTGCGCCTTTCAATCCAATGCCTGGGATGCGGATCAATTCCCGCTTCTCCGCCTTGTTGATCTCAATTGGTTTGTTTGTCAAATATTTCTGCGCCCACGCTTGTTTGGGATCAGCGTTAAGTGGAAGATTACTGGCGTTGGTAAATGGCAGGTCTTCAACATCAAAGCCATAATCGCGCAACAAAAACGATGCTTGATACAAACGATGTTCGCGCATGGGGTCAACAGATGGTTTGTTTTCGAAAGGCGTATCTCGAATGGGATGGAATGCAGAAAAATATACGCGCTTCAAACGTACATTTTTATTCAGCCAATTTGTGGTGGTCAATAATTCAAGGTCGCTTTCATCTGAACCGCCGGCTACAAATTGAGTGACTGTTGAGGGCCAGCGTCCATTCCAAAATTTATGGGCGGGAACTGTTCTGCGAATTTCCTCGATCCATTTCAACGGTTGTAATAATTCTTCGATGAATATTTTATGCGGCGCAAGTTTAGCAAGCCGTTCTGAATTGGGCGCTTCCAAATTGACCGAGACCCGGTCGGCTAATTGCATGGCGCGATAGACCTGATCTTTCTCTGCGCCCGGCATTATTTTTAGATGAAGATAGCCTTTGAATTGATGTTTCTTGCGCAGGAGTTCCGCGGTGTCGAGAAGTTTATCCTGCGTCCGTACACCGCCGCCTGCCAACCCGGAGCTGAGAAAGACCCCTTCAGCCGCTCCACTCTGATTGAGTTTGCTGAACAGCCCCGCGAATTCATCTGGATTGAAAGTAGCGCGGTGGAAATCACGCCCGGCGCGGAATGGACAGTAGAAGCAATCACGCTCACAGGCGGAGGAGAGCAGGGTCTTGAGGAGCAGAATCTTCCGCCCGTTTGGGAGTTGGGCGGGATGCACAAAGGCTTGATCCGTTTCTTTCGGACTGTAGCAGACCGGGGCGGCGGAAGAGCTGCGCGGTTCTCCATCCGCCTCAAAAGACATTTGCGATGATAACAGCTTGAGAGTGTCGAGTGAATCCATAAAGCTATTTTAGAACATTTGATCTGTTTTATCAAGGGGAAACTGCGCAATAATGGTTCAATTTTGGGCGTACCTTTATCCTATGGACAGTGTTACCAATACATAATATTCAGAGAAGACTCCCGAAAGGGAGAGGAGGATGCGTATCGGATACCTGTTTTTGCTCTTCGTAAGTTCGGTTTCTTGAGTTCTAAAAAAACAATTCAAGTCTAAAGGAGAATTACGAAAATGGCTGACAAGAGTCAAGAGCACGATAAGCAAGTACTGCATAAATTGGGGTATGCCCAGCAACTTGCCCGCCGCATGAGCGGCTTCTCGAACTTTGCAATTTCTTTTTCGATCATTTGTATTCTTGCGGGCGGAATTTCCACCTTTTCTGCAGCATTCAATGCCGCCGGCCCTGGTGGCGCATTCTGGATCTGGGCGCTCGGAGGATTTCTTGCAATGAGCGTCGCATTTGGCATGGGACAGATCGCATCCTCCTTCCCAACAGCGGGTGGTTTGTATCACTGGAGTTCACACCTCGGCGGGAAGGCCTGGGGATGGGTAACCGCGTGGTTTAACCTCGTTGGTTTAATCTGTGTTGTGTCTTCAGTAGATGTGTTTTTGTATCAGACGTTCTTTAGAGACCTGTTGCTCTCCACAATCCTAAAGGTGGATGTTTCCACTTTTGGATACTGGCATCAATTCATCTTTGTAGCCATCGTTATGGCTACCCAGGCCATGTTCAATCACTATGGCATTGAAGTCACCACTAAACTGATAGATTTCAGCGGGTATTTGATCTTCGGACTCACCATTGTCTTGATCGTAGCCTTGTTTGCCTTCTCACCAGTCGCGCTGAACTTCTCACGTCTTGTTGATTTCAGAAACCTTACGGGCGATGCGGGCGGCGGTGTGATTCCTTTCCAAACCGGGAGTATGGGTTTTGCGTTCCTGCTCGGTCTGATCTACGTATGTTATACCATCACAGGATTTGATGCTTCCGCACATACCTCCGAAGAAACACAGGATGCGCAGGTCAATGTGCCGAAGGGTATGTGGACTGCAGTGTTCTGGTCCTGGTTGTTTGGCTTAGTTGCCGTTGCGGCTTACATCCTAACCATGCCCAGCGTCGAAGAAGGCGCGGCGGCGGGCTTTGGTTCGTTCTTCTATATGTTTGGCGCCTCTCTTATGCCTCACTGGCTCGCTGTTTTTATTGGGGTGGGCTTGGTGGTCTCAAATTATTTGTGCGCATTGGCGGGCTTGACATCCACATCTCGCATGATGTTTGCCTTTGCGCGTGATGGTGGCTTGCCAGCTTCCAAAACCCTTTCTCATGTCAGCACCACATACCGCACGCCGACCTACGCTATTTGGACATCGGTGGCATTGGCGCTCCTCAGCGTCGTGTACGCGCCATACTTTTTCGTTCTGGCTGTGGCCTGTTGTGTCTTCATCTACCTCTCCATGGTTATGCCGATTGCTGCAGGATTTTTTGCCGAAGGCGGACCGAAGTGGCCCACGAAAGGCCCCTTTAACCTTGGTGCATTTTCGAAGATCAATGCAGTTATCGCCGTTGTCTTTGGCTTTGTGCTGGCGATCACCGGCTTCTTCCCACCCAATGAAAAGGTGTTTTATCTTACCATCGCCTTATTGATCGTCCTTCCAATCATCTGGTTTGTATTTGGTGAGAACAAACGCTTTGAAGGTGTTCCCGAAGGCGATAGGATCAAAGAGAATCAAAAGAAGATCGCTGAGATCGAAGCGCAGTACAAAGATTAGCATTGATTTTTTGAACATTCTGTAATATAAAAAACGGTATCTCGAAAGTGGTACCGTTTTTTTTATATTTTCTTAAGATAAAATGTAGACGGTCTATGGGTAAGTGCCGAAGGTGTAAGATTGTGGAAGGCTGTTAAAACTCCC
>CAIWRB010000260.1 GCA_903914955.1 uncultured Chloroflexota bacterium
CCAGCGCCCTCTACAGAGGGATCGACATGGGTTTCCTGGCAGCAGCCTTTGTTGCTGTGATCGGGGTCTTTATGTCAGCCATCAAAGATAAATAAACTTAGCGCAAAGTAGAATACGGCCACATCATCCCCGTTGCAAAGGAGGGCGTAGTATGGGTGTCCGTGGTTACATTCGAGTATGGCTTTTGAACGGATAGAATGGGATCAATACATTGAGGTTGAACTGCCTAAACCAGAAGTTTGGATACCCTCCTCATAGGGAGAGGGATATGCAACTACACAATTGCGTCCGCTGTTCTTTGCACGATACAAAGCCACATCTGCATTTCTAAGCAGTTCGTCAATGCCTGACATTTCAGCTGTGAATATTTCGGCGCCAATGCTAACGGTCAAGGTCAATGCTTGGGCTGAGGTATCAAAAACTGTATTGGTTATGGACAAGCGTATCCGTTCAGCTAATAGGACTGCATCTTCCAACGTAGTATTCGGCATTAGCACGGCGAATTCCTCGCCGCCCATGCGTCCAAGGATATCAATTTCACGCAGACTGGATCTCAAAATCTCTGCTACATGTTGAAGTGCCAGATCCCCGGCTTCGTGGCCATAGGTATCATTTACTTTTTTGAAATGGTCAATATCCAGCATCAGGAGCGTCAGTGGCTGATGGCTTCTACTGGCGCGTTTACACTCTTCATCACTGCGCTGCATAAAATAGCGACGGTTGTATAGTTTTGTCAGAAAATCGGTGATGGCTAATTTTTCCAATTCAATATTCAACAATTGGATCTTTTCTTCAGCTGCTTTGCGGATACTAATATCTTCATTCACAGCAATATAGTGAGTGATATTACCCTTCTTACCCTTCGGATCAGTAAGCGCTGAAATTGAACCGTATTCCCAATAAAGTTCGCCATTTTTCTTGCGGTTCATAGTTTCAGCATGCCATTCCCTTCCAGAGAGAATGGTTTGCCAAAAATCTGGTTGAATTTTGGGAGGGATCAAATCAATGATAAATGTAGGTGAGGTTTTACCGATCACTTCATTCAGAGAATAACCAGTTATAGCCGTAAATTGTGGATTGGCATATTCAATAATCCTATCGGCATCGGTAATGATGATCGAGGCTGAATTTTGTTCGACCGCGCGTGCAAATTTTTGCAACAGGAATTCTGCCTTCTTACGTTCACTGATATCGGCGAGTGTTCCAAACATCAAAAGAGGTTTGCCATCATCGGTGCGGGTGATGACGCGACCACGATCCTGGATCCAAACCCAATGACCGTCCTTATGCTTCATCCGACATTCGAATTCGTAATAAGACAGATTATTCGCGAAATGGAGCTCAAGTAATTTTTTGGATTGCTCGAGGTCATCGGGATGGGCAAACATTTCCCAGGTCGCGGAGTTGATAGGCATCAACTCTTGGAGCGTATAACCCATAATTCCTGCTCCCATTTCGTTCCAGATCTGTTCATCGGTCTGGATATTCCATTCCCAGGTGCCAACGCGAGCACCCTCGATGATGTTCTCCATCTGTAATTTTGCTTCGGATAATAGGAACTCTGCCTGCTTGCGCTGGGTGATATCAGATTGGGTTCCGAACATCATTAGCGGCGTGCCATCACTGGTATGTGAAATAACCTGACCGCGGCCATGGATCCAAATCCAGTGACCATCCTTGTGTTTCATCCGATATTCAAAGTCATAGTATGGCAGTTCGCCCGAGAAGTGCTTCTGTAACAATTCATTGGATCGGATCAGGTCATCAGGGTGGATAAACTTTTCAATTGTTTTGATGCTTTTTGGCCCCAGCTCCTCGAGTGTGTAACCGATCAACTGCGCCCACAATTCATTAAAGACCACTTCTCCAGTCTGGACATTCCATTCCCAGGTGCCGACGTGAGCACCCTCGATGATGTTCTCCATCCGCGAGTGCTCAATGAGGAGCGCTTCTTCAGCTTGCTTGCGATCGGTGATGTCATGGATGATGGAAAATTGGATCGGTTTATTCTCCAGGGTCAGGGGTGATGAATGAACTTCCACTTCACGAATTTTTCCGTTTGCCAAACGATGCTGGAAGTTGAAATAGTTTCTATGCTCATCCAGCGCGCCATTGATTTCAATTTGAATTTCTTCCTTCGTCAAAGTGATTAAATCGCTCATATTCATCGTGCTCAAGGCGGATACGGGATACCCATAGAAGTTTTCCGCCGCAATATTGGCGTCCAAAATATCACCCGTTGCGGGTTTGATGAGCAGCATCACTGCGGCGTGATTTGCGAACATATTACGGAATTTCGCTTCACTTACCCGCAAAATTTCTTCGGTTAGCTTGTACTCTTCGGCCAGCTTGCGCACGTTGATATCCACCATTATTACGCGGCATTCCTGACCGTCTACGAAGCAGGTCGCTTCGAGCTGTACCCAAAACCCTTCATTGTTCTTATTCAAGATGTTCAGCTCACAGATCTCTTTGCCATTTCCGGTGAGCAGTGCACTAAAGAAAACTTCAAAGGTATTCAGCGATCCATACAAGATAAATTGCGCCAGCATCCGATCGATCAGCCTGTTGCGTGGCTTCCCCAGCATGGTCGCGCCAGCCAGGTTGATCTTGCTGATCGTGCCACTCCGCGTCAGAGTCAGGTAACCCACAGGCGCTAAGTCATACAGGTCGGAATATTTGCGATATGCCTCTTCCGCCTGTGCCAGAGCATCAATCAGTTGTTCATTTTGCATCCCCAGCTCGATCTTGTGAACTTGCAATTCATGGATGAGGCGCAGGGTATCTGGGTTCGTTGCAGGAACCGCAGTGACATTTTCCTCCCTGCGTTCGCTGAGTTTTTCTTCGGCAGCCTTACGCAATTCAG
>CAIWRB010000261.1 GCA_903914955.1 uncultured Chloroflexota bacterium
GCATTTGAAAAAACGACCACTGCATCCGCCCGCCGCAGAGACAGGCGCAACATTCCAGTCAGATACATACGGCGCGTCCAAGAGTAAGTTTCTGGATAAGAATAATATTGAACGGATTGGACAATTAACACTGTACGACAGTGAACTCTCAATGGCAGGGTGTTACAAGTACCGAGCCACACCGAAATTGACTGCTGGTCAATCCATTGGGGTAAACGTGTCTGCTCATACGCAGCCCTGGCGTAACGGTTCCGCGGCACATAGGGATCGGACACACTTTTGAAATTTGGTACTGAAGGTATTTCAAACGGATCGGCCCAAGCTGGAGAAAACAACTCAAACTGATGCGCGGCACCCGCACCGGGCAACCAGGCAACCAGGGACTGCATAAAGTGCCGCATGCCCCCTAAGGAACTGCGGCTGGTGGATAAGCCGGGCGAGATGTTATCAATTCCGATGCGCATGTGGTTTTCCAGACTTTTGAGTGAGATGCTTTTTTAAAATATTTATACGACGGCCTGATTACCTTACACAATTAAGTTTTGGGTGATTGGAATCACAACGGGCTTCAGCTTAAGAATTGACAAGATGGCGTGGAAATCAGGCAAAAGATGAAGATCTGTAGCCAGAAACCGTTTCAACCATCTCAGTCCGAGCTGAAACAAACTCAAAGTTCGTTTATGGGATGGATCGACCTGGCAGCGAGCATCATCGCCTTGTTTCAAGACAAACTCGCCCAATTCATGACACCATAATGTAGCGATGGCGATCGCCAATAACAAGTGATCGATCCGCTGAGCATGTTGTAAACGGGTATCTTCCATATCGAAGCCGCCCGATTTATCATCCCGAAAACTTTGCTCGATGCTCATGCGGCGGCCATATTCTCGCAGGCGTGCACGGCAGGCAATTTGATCTGTCATGATGGCAACCATTTCCGGCTCGCCATCCTTGTCAGTGGTCCAGGTGACAGATACATTCGTTTCCAATTTGGCCTCCCGCGTCAGAAGCACATTTTGGAAATACCGATTGCAGTTCTCGGGAACCAAATGATCCAGTCGATCTGAGCTTCCATCGGGCATCGTGATGTAAGTATTGCAAGCTACCCGAATCGCATAATTCCAGCCTAATTTCAGGCATAATTGCGCCCAATCGCAGTCCCGAAAACCAGCATCCGCCAAAAAGGTGACCCTCTTGACATATTTTTTCAAGAATTTTTGCACCTTTTCCAACATACCTTTCAACTTGGCAACTTTTACCAAGCCTTGTCCTTCCACGATCGTCCATGCGATCGGAATGGCTCGACCCCCATGTTGTAAGGAGACCCGAAAGATTTGCCAGCGACCTCCATGCACCATGACACCGTCCAAAATGATATAGGCATCTACAGTTGACCAGTCAGATAACACATATTCCAGAATCTTTTTGTAAAACTTCCAGATCGAGATATGCGAATTCATTAACCATCGCCGGATCAGGGTAACTCTTGACTCCGCTTCCGTTTCCATCGGTAGATAATTTGCGATTTTACTCAAGTTTGAGGATTGGCTTTGCAATATTCCAACAATGATCCAGATCCAATTCGTCACCTGTTTTCCATTTTTTACTTGTACCAATTCTCTCATCTTTTCGTTCAATCGGTTGTACAATTCCTTACTGCTGCTCATCTTCGGCCTCCTTTGGTCGTAAAGCAACCGAATTATGCCACAAAGGTGAGCAGTAGCCTTTTTTTCATTCTGTAAGGTAATCAGTACGACGGCTTAATTTATAAACCATTGCTGCCCTGCCGCCATTTTGCCCGCCGATTATCATCCCAACGACGCTTAAGTGTGAGCGGAAGCATCCATAAATTCCATGCAAGCCCCCATACCAAAATTACAAAATTGATGATCGGATTTGAAGCTTGCAATCTTTGTTCCACAGCACTTGATGGCAAAGAGGTAGGGAATGACAAAATAC
>CAIWRB010000262.1 GCA_903914955.1 uncultured Chloroflexota bacterium
AAATTAACCCTTTCAGCCTGCCAGCTTTACGTAGTAAATATAAAAAAGACGGTTTAACTCTGGTTAAGCCGTCTTTTTATTGGTTTGTCGGTCAACTTTCAAGGTTTGTTATTGAAACTTGAAAGTTTGTTATTGTAATTTCGGGGTTTGTTATTGTAATTTGTAAGAAGAATAGTAACTATACATCATGGATCACGAACTATTTCACGACGAATCAAAGATTAAAGGGTATTGGTATGGCGCATTGCTTGTACCTGTGAATAAAAAGGCTCTGTTAATTGATTACCCCTTCACACAAACCAACCCCTTCAAGTAGGCGCCCTCTGGAAAGTGCAAGCTGACCGGGTGATCGCTGCCCTGCGATAAATGCTGGATGATCCTGGCATCCACGCCCGCATCCAATGCGGCGGATGCGACTATTTTTTGAAAGAGCGCCGCGTCAATTCCACCTGAACATGAATACGTGAACAACACTCCGCCGTGACGCAATAACTTGAAGGCAAGCAGGTTGATATCTTTATACGCGCGCGATGCTTTTTCAGCATGAGCTGCAGTCGGCGCGAACTTTGGCGGATCGAGAATGATCATATCGAAGGATCGGTTCTCGTCGCGGAATTTTCTCAGGAGTTGGAAGACATCGCCCTCGATGGAAGTGTGACGGTCTGCGGGGACGCGGTTGAGCGCGATATTTTCTTCAAGTAGCGCGAGCGCATCGGCAGATGAATCAACAGATAGAACTGATTTTGCTCCGTTGGCTAATGCGTGGATGGAAAATCCGCCAGTGTAACAAAAGCAATTCAATACATCCCGGTCTTTTGCAAATTCGCCCACGCGCTGACGGTTCGCGCATTGGTCGAGATAAAAGCCTGTTTTGTGGCCGTGTTGAATATCCACGTTGAATTTGAGGTTGTATTCGGTAATTTGTAATTGGGGATCGGTACTTGTGCCGCGTAAAACGCCAGTGATGGGTTTGAGTCCTTCCAGTTCGCGCACGTCAACATCGGAGCGTTCGTAGATATTCTGAATACCTGTTTCTTCAACCAAAACATCGGCAATAATTTCCTTCCAAAAATCCGAGCCTGCGGTGGTGGATTGAAGAACAAGCATGTCTTTGTATTGATCCACAACAAAGCCTGGCATCCCATCGGATTCTGCATGCAACAAGCGATACGCATTCGTGTGATTTTCAACCCTGGACATTTTACGCAGTTCAATCGCTGTCTGAATCTTCCTGCGGAAAAAATCCTTGTCAACAGACTCATCTTCAAATGTCCACACACGTGCGCGGATCTGCGAGATGGGGGAGTAGGATGCTCGGGCGAGAAACTTTCCCTCGGACGAGAGCAGGTCAACGGTTGCACCCGGGACGATTTCCATATCCACAGATATGATCGCGCTGGCAAAAATCCACGGGTGGCGGCGCAGTAAACTTTTTTCGCGTCCAGGATTTAGAATTATTTTCATATTATTCACCGGGGAAGGGTTTAATGATTTCCATCCAGTTATCGGGGTTTGAGAAGGGCTGGAATCCAAATTGTTGGTAGAGGCCGTGCGCGTCGCGTGTGATGAGAGTCCAGCGGCGCAGGCCGAGCAGGTCGGGATGCGCTAGGATGGTTTCAATTAGCCACTTGCCGAGACCCTGCGCGCGATAATCTTCGTGAATAAATACATCGCAGAGATATGCGAAGATGGCGTAATCACTGACAACGCGTGCGATGCCTATCTGTTTGGCGCCTTCATAAACCCCGAAGACAAGCGAGTTGGCGAGTGCGCTTTCGGTTCGTTCACGCGGACGGCCTTTGGTCCAATAGGCGCGGGTGAAGAAATAGCAGATGACGTCGATATCAAGGCGCGCAGGATCGGTGCTTATGGTGAATTGATCGCGATGAGTTTCAATTATTTTGGTCATGCGGCGAGTCTATCACATCATGGTATCATCTTTGCCATTCACATGATCGCGGAAGATTGCTTTATAAAAGAACGCTGCTCGCGGCTTTTGCATCGCGGCCAGTGCAAATATGATATAAAAACTATTGGAGAATTATGCTGCTTAAACCTGTTAGATGGAAAACTTTTCCACGTGATTTTTTGAGGATCCAGATAGGGTTCCTTTTATTTGGGCTCGCGATCAGTTTGATGATCCGTGGTAATTTAGGCACGAGTGCGTGGGCGGTGTTGGAAGTGGCGTTAGCGCCAAAACTTCACATCTCGATCGGGACGATGACCGTGATAATGGGTTTCATTGTGCTGGTCGGCGCGCTGTTGATGCGCGAGAAATTGGGATGGGGCACGCTGGCAAATATTTTGTCCATTGGGCCGTGGGAGGATTTCTGGCTCGCGATCATTCCGTCCATTAAGGAAAATTTGATTCTGCAAATTGGTATGTTGTTACTGGCGATCTTTTTGATGGGCTTGGCGAGTGCCATCTATATAGGCGTGGATGCGGGCGCCGGTCCGCGTGACAGTATGATGCTTGCGATCAAACGCACAACGGGGGTCAGTATTCGTACGGCGCGCGCCATCATCGAAGTGACGGTTGTTACGATTGGTTGGTTGTTGGGTGGGCCAGCCGGTGTTGGAACTCTGATTTTCGCGCTGTTTGTGGGACCCTCAGTGCAGTTTGGATTTAAGTTATTTAATGTCCATCCGCATGGGGAGGAAGCGTTGATTCCGCTAGCGCCTGAAGATTAAATTTTTCGGAGTATGGGCATAAGTCAGCAGGCAGACTAATGCCAATGCTCCACCTAAAAAATAAAGAGGTGACAATGATCGAAATGGAAGCCATTTACGCGGAACCAAAAAAACGTTCCGTTGGCGCATTGATCTTGTTTTTGTTTTTTGCGCTGCCCGTGCCATTCTGTCTGTTGACTTATCATTTTGCAGTATGGTCAACGGAACAAAGCGCGATCACATCCTTGAGTATAAAAAACTTTGCATTGGCTGGGATGATCGGTCTGGCGGTGCAGGCCATTCTGATGACGGGTCTCTTCGCAGTGTTATGGCGCTTCACGAAGGATGACCGTTTCAAGCCTGTCTATGCGGGGCTGACCGGTGCGGCAGTGATGGCGTTTCCGGCTTTGCTTTTGCGTTTGATGGGCCCAAATAATGACCAGCTTGGTTCGATAGCTCAGGCTCTTATATGTTTAATGGGCGCGGGCGTGGTGATGTTGATCCGCAGGGGCAGAAATAAAATTGAATGGCAGCCCGCCGCACTGCCGTTTGGATTGGCCATCGCTGGCATCGGATTTTTGCCATTCGTGATCTATGGTTCGTTTGGTTCATTCGGTGATGCGTTCCTGAGTCTTCTGGCGAGTATGGCATTCGGTCTGCTCGCTGCCACGTTGATCGAATCCACGACAGATAATTTATTGTTGGACGGCGTCGGTATCGGCGCCGTTCTGGCGCTGCTGGGTTCTGCCATTGGGTATGACGGTTCGCAATTGCTGCTGCTTGCAATTTTGCCATCGTTTGCATTTGCCATTTCTGCGATCATGCCATCCAAATTTGCGGCAGGTGCGGCGGCATCTATGCTGGCATTTGCGGGATTGGCGCTCTTCGACCCAACTGAGTTAACAATTGTCCTCGGCGATATCGCAGGAATTGCTTTAAAAACATCAGGCATCGTGATCATGATCGGGGTTGTCACAAGCGTCATCGCGCTGATCCTGCGTTTTGTAACGAGAGCTGGTTCAGGTCAAAGAACGCAGCGCGCTGTGGGTTGGGCGGGAGTTGGCGTCACGTGGCTTGTGGTCATTGCGGTCTTCATTATGTTTGGCAATCCTGGAAATTATGGCGACCGACTCTTCGTCATTATGAAAGATCAGGCTGACATTTCAGATGTTGCGAAGATCAAAGATCGTGATGAAAGATTGAACGCAGCCTTTGACCAATTAACGAAATTTTCAAACACAACCCAATCTGACCTGCGGATTTTCTTGGATAAAACCGGCGTAAAGTACACACCGTATTATTTGGAGAACGCGCTGGAAGTGCGCGGAGGAACTCTGGTGCGGCTGTATTTGATGACCCGCCCTGAAGTGGAGCGGGTCATTCCAAGCCCGCGTCTGCGTGCTGTTCCTGATGATGCTCCTGCGCCTGGAAATATTTCCGAAGTGGACGGCAGCGTGCGATGGAACATATCAATGATCGGCGCTGACAAAGTGTGGGATGAATTCAATGTGCGCGGCGAAGGGATCGTGGTGGGGCAATCTGATTCAGGCGTGGACGGGAATCATCCCGCCATCCGTAAACAATATCGCGGCGCAACTCAAGGTGATGATTACAACTGGTTTGATCCGTGGGATGGCACAACTTCGCCGAATGATGAAGTCGGGCACGGTACACATACCATGGGCACAATCCTTGGCTCGAACGGAATTGGTGTCGCGCCAAAAGCGCAATGGATCGGCTGTGTTAATTTGGATAGAAACCTCGCCAACCCCGCGCTTTATTTGGATTGCATGCAATTCATGTTCGCGCCATTCCCACACGGCGGTGATCCTTTTAAGAATGGCGACCCGAGCCAGGCCGCGCATGTGTTGAACAACTCATGGGGTTGCCCAACCCTTGAAGGATGCGACCCGAACGCATTGTTATACGCCGCAAATAATTTAAGGGACGCGGGCATCTTTGTGGTCGTATCCACTGGAAATGACGGCCCAAATTGTGAAACAATTGAATCTCCGCTTTCATTATATGACTCGGTATTCTCTGTCGGCGCAATTGACCAGTTTGGAAATATGGCAGATTTCAGCAGCCGTGGCCCTGTCGTAGCGGATGGCTCAGGCCGAGTCAAACCCGATATTGTTGCGCCTGGTGTGAATGTTCTTTCATCAACCCCGGAAGGGACGTATGCGGAATTTAGCGGTACTTCCATGGCGGGTCCGCATATTGTGGGTGTGGTGGCGTTGATCTGGTCAGCGCAACCCAACTTGATCGGCGATATAGACGCGACCGAAAAACTCATTGAAGATACCGCTCAGCCTTACAATGGCTCCATCCCAGATCCATGTGGCAGCGGCGGCAAATCGAGCAATGTCTATGGGTTTGGTGTTGTGGATGTTTATAAAGCCGTGAAGCAGGCTTTGATCAATAAATAAAATTTGTAGGTGAAAATTATGAAACGTTGGCTCAAGATCTCACTCAGTGTTCTCGTTGGAACTCTTCTGCTCGCTTTCGGTGCGTTACTGTGGAAGACCCATACCGAAGCGCACAATCTTATCAACGCGCCGATAATTACGCGCGATCTGCCTGATAAAACTCCCGCAGAGTACAACCTGCCTTTTGAAGATGTAACTGTTACAAATCCAGATGGGCAAAAACTGGTGGGCTGGTTCATCCCTTCACAGAATGGCGCCGTTATCATCATGCAGCATGGATATAAATCAACACGTTCTGAGTTGCTCAATGAAGCTGAAATGATGTATCGTCATGGATATGGCGTGCTTCTTTCCACCGTTCGCGCGCATGATTACAGCGAAGGCCAGCTGATCACCTTCGGCATGTATGAAGTGGATGACATGGAAGCCTGGTATCAATATCTGCTCACGCGCAATGATATTGATCCAGAAAAGATCGGCATCATTGGCAATTCATATGGTGGCATGCTGGCCATTCAATTCGCGGCGCAGAACAAAAATATAAAAGCGCTGGTTGCAAATTCTGCCTTCTCTTCATTGAATGATACAGTGGCAACAAGTGTCCAGCACTTTACTGGTTTGCCAGAATTTCCCTTCGTGCCTCTTATTGCGTTTTGGGCGGAACGTGAGACTGGCTTCAAAAAGGAGGATATTGATGCAACGAAATGGATCGCGGATATCAGCCCGCGGCCCGTCTTCCTGATGCAGGGTGGCGCGGATACGGTCATCTCTGTTACCAGTGGACAGCGTCTCTACGATGCGGCTGGCGAGCCAAAAGAATTATGGTTCGAGCCTGCCCTCGGTCACGTGGAATTTGATACCGAGCGCGCCGCAGAATATGAGACTCGTGTTGTGGCATTTTTCGATCAGTATTTATTGGGGAAATAAATATGCCAAAGGTCCAACGCCCAAAACTTCCCAAGGGCTATGTGGATAGTCCCATTTCTGAAGTTCCCTGGGAGTATGTTGAAAAGCGGTTGACCGAATCCATTAATTATTGGTTATGCTCGGTTTATCCGGATGGACGCCCGCATGTCGTCCCGCGTTGGGGCGCGTTTGTGGATGGCAAACTTTATTATGACGGCAGTCCCGAAACACGTCACGCCCGCAATCTTGAGAAGAATTCAAATGTGACTTTGCATCTCGAAAGCGGGAATGATGTCGTCATCATGGATGGGACATCCCAACCCGCATCAAAACTTACCCTTGAACTGGCTCAGCAATTATCGGAAGTTTACTGTGCCAAATACGCGTCTGATGGATATGCCCCGAAACCAGATCAATGGGACGCAGGCGGGCTGTATGTTTTCACTCCGCGCCAATGCCTCGCATGGACAAAATTCTTCGAGAACCCAACGAAGTTTGTATTTGAAAAATAGACAGGTGGCTTTATCTTCTTTAATGATTTACCGCCGCCGCGCAGATAAATTTGCGCGGCGGCGGCAGGGTTAACCGCATCTCAGTTTTTTGGATGATTAAAAGAGTGATTCGAGATAATTCATTATTGCCTTTGTAGCGCATTGGGTGCGAAATTGGATTTCATACCCAATGCGCTACATGCTGCATTCAAATTAATCCTTGCCAAACCACATTCGTTTAAGTAGGTTGTCTTTTATAATGAATTGATGATAAAACGCCCCGCTGAGATGCAATAATACCAAACCCGTGATTGCCAACCATCCAAGACCGTGTAGCGGACCAAGCAATGCGAATTTATAATGTGTTACGGAGCCGGTCCCCATCACATAAGCGAAAAAATTCCTTTGATAAGCGATCAGCCCGCCAATGATTAGGATATAGAATGCGAAAAAATATAAACCTATGTGCACCAACTCTCCAAGCTTGTTGAGAAATGGATTGCCGGTATTTGCCCACTCGGGACGTTTGGTTGTAAAACGGACGATCAGACGTATGACCAGTGTAACGATCAGCAATGCGCCGAGAATTATGTGGATGTCGATCGGTGATGAACCACTGTCAGCAAGAAATCCTGCCCCCAGGATCAGGATAACGGTCAGCCAGTGCAAAACGACCATGAGCGGGGGATAACGTTTAGGTGTATTCATTCTTTGTTCTTTCTCCTTTTTTCCAACTACTATACAGTCATTGTATTAACTCTTCATGACAAACTTTGAACAGTTTTGGTCTTCAGAATTATTTTTTAGAATTTATAAATGACTTGCGCGCAGTCTGCTGATCAAAACGAAATTGCCTAATCGGTCTTTGCTCAACGAAACTCAAATCTGAGAAAGTTGAAACTGGTTTTACTTCTTGCTATTTTATTAAACCCAACTTCTTTCCCGCTTCTCCGATCACATCCATTGCGCGTTCGATCTCACTCGGCTCATGCGCGGCGGTGACGGTTGCGCGCAGACGGGCGAGTCCCTCAGGGACAGCGGGGGAGACGACCGGCAGAACGAACACATCATTGTGCTGTGCTTCGCGTGTCATGGCAAAAGCCATATCATCTGCGCCGCATAAAACCGGGACAATGGCAGTTTCGGTTAACATGGTATCGAAGCCTCTGCTCTTGAGGCCGCCGATAAATTGTTTTGTATTTTCGTTCAAACGTTCAACGCGCCAGGGTTCATCCAAAATGACTTTGAATGCTTCATTTGCAGCCGCAGCCTGAGCGGGCGGCAGCGCGGCAGAAAATATATAGGCGCGGCTGGCATGGCTTAGATAGGTGATGATATCCTTTTTGGCCGCCACGTATCCACCGATGGACGGAATTGTTTTGCTCAACGTACCCATCTTAATGTCGATCACATCGCCAAGGCCGAAATGTTCTTCAATACCAGTACCGGTCTTTCCCAGAACGCCGACCGAATGTGCTTCATCGATCATGAGCCAGGCGTTATATTTCTTTGTCAACTCAAGCACCTTCGGCAGATCAATGATGTCGCCATCCATACTGAATACAGAGTCTGCGACTACCATTTTGGTCACATCCGCGGGCGCGCTTTTGAGCAAGCCTTCGAGATGTTCCATGTCGTTGTGTCTGAAACGGCGGAATTCGGCTCCAGACATCAAACAACCATCCACAATGGATGCGTGGTTTAATTTATCCGAAAATACGTAATCACCGCGCCCCATCAAGCCTGAGATGACTGTAAGGTTGGTAACATAACCTGACGAGTAGGTTACCGCGGCTTCGGCATGTTTAAAATTCGCGATCGTCTCTTCAAGTTCCTTGTGGAGGGTCAATGTGCCAGCCAGCATGCGCACGCCATTGGTACCTGTGCCGAATTTATCCACTGCCTTCTTGGCGGCTTCGTTGATGCGCGGGTGGCCGACCAGGCCTAGATAGCTATAAGATGCGTACATCCCCATTTCACGTCCGCGCAGGAATACTTTATTGCCGGGTAAAATTTCTTCCACTGGCATGTTGAAATAGTATAGATCGTTCTCTTCCAGCCTTGCAACCCGTTCGGTAAACGCCCTAACGCGACGGGTCACAGAGTCATTGGTGTTGTCGAAATCCATGTAATGCCTCCGAAATCAGAATATTATAAGTTTAGTCGAGGGGAAAGGTTCTGTCTACTGCCAAGGCTGTAGATAAAAAATTATCCGCTAACAAGTTTTCGCAACTCAGCTTCGTTGATGATCTTCACACCCAGCGTCTGCGCCTTCTCTGCTTTCGAGCCGGGATTTTCACCAAGCACAAGATAGCTCGTCTTTTTGCTGATGCTATCAGTCACTTTGCCGCCGTTCTGTTCAATAAATTCCTTCACCCCGTCACGGCTCAAAGTGGGCAGCGTGCCCGTCACCACAAAAGTGAATCCAGTTAGCGCGCCATCTTTTTTCTTTTCATCTTTCTTTGCGACCGGCCACACATCCGCGGCCTTAAGTTTTTTTAATAATTTTTGATTCGCGGGCTGAGAGAACCAATCTACAATTGACTCGGCAATGTTCGGCCCCACGCCTTCGATTTGCTGGAGTTCATGCATGCTGATTTTGGATAATTCGGATAGATCTCCAAACGAGCGGGATAGATCGCCCGCCATGACTTCTCCAACTCCGTGAATTCCCAACGCCACGATCAAACGGTTCAAGCTTTGGCCTTTAGCCTGCTCCAGCGACTTGAGCAGATTCTCCGCCTTTTTTTCTGCGAAACCTTCCAGCTCAAGCAGTTGTTCCTTCTTCAATGTAAACAAGTCTGCTACATCCTTGACCAGACCAGACTCGATCAGCTGTTCCACGATTTTGATTCCGAGTCCAATAATATCCATTGCGCCGCGTGAGACGAAGTGTTCGATATTCCGCACCAACTGCGCGGGACAGGCAGCGTTGACGCAATACCAGGCCACCTCGCTATCAAAATGTTCCACCGTCTGCTCGCACGCTGGACATTTCGTTGGCGGTATGTATGTTATCTCGCTGCCAGAGCGCGCATCCACAACGGGACCGATGACATAGGGAATCACTTCTCCCGCGCGTTTAATCAGAACACGATCTCCAACGCGGATATCTTTTTCAGCGATGAAATCAAAATTGTGCAAAGTGGCGCGTTCCACAACCACGCCGCCAATTTCAACAGGTTCAAGCATTGCATAAGGAGTCAACACGCCTGTGCGTCCAACGGCAACACCAATTTCGTTTAACGTGGTTGTCACTTCGCGCGCAGGGAATTTGAAAGCGATCGCGCCGCGCGGGTCCTTTCCGACAAACCCCAATTCAGCGGCGAGAGTTAAATCATCAATTTTGATGACCATGCCATCTGCTTCGTATGCCAGGTTATCGCGGCCTTCATTCCACGTCTCAGTATATGTGATTGCAGAGTTAAGATCGTTGAATCTTTTAGCTACATCAGTGACAGGAAAACCCAGTGCCTTTAGAAATTCCAAAATTTCCCATTGTGAAGTTGGGACTTCGCCGCCTTCTGAATAAACAATTTGGTACACGAGCAAAGTCAACGGGCGGGATGCGGTGAGCTTCGGATCAAGTTGACGCAGCGATCCCGCTGCGGTATTTCTGGGATTTAAATAGGTCTTCTCGCCTGCTTCTTCTAGCTTGCGATTCAATTCGTCAAATTCTTTGTTTGGGATAAAGGCTTCCCCTCTTACAACTAAATATTTTGGAACACTGATCACTGATGACGGATCACTGTCCACTGGAATCTTCAAAGGTATCGCACGTATCGTCCGCAAATTGGATGTGATGTCTTCGCCCACTTCGCCGTCGCCGCGGGTTGCGCCTTGCACGAACATGCCATCGCGATAATGCAGCACGACCGACAACCCGTCAATTTTAGGTTCGACCACAAACCTTGCTTTTTCGACCCGATCATCTATTTTTATGATTCGTTCAAGCCAGGCGCGCGCATCGTCTCTGCCAAAAGCGTTGGCGAGCGAGAGAATGGAAGCAGGGTGGCGAATCTTTTCGAAGCGGTCAGCAGACCGGGCACCGGCGCGCTGTGTAGGGCTGTCAGATGTGATCCACTGCGGGTGGTCGGCTTCGATCGTCTTAATTTCATTGAGCAGTCTGTCATATTCCAGGTCGCTGATGATGGGCGCATCCAAAACATGATAGCGGTAATTGTGAATGTTGACTTGCGCCTTGAGTTCTTCGTAACGGGAGAGAAGTTTATCTGCCATTTTTTTATTATAGCCGAATGTAATAAACGTCCCGCAGTTTTTTTCTTCAACGAACTTGGGGGATGACCTTAAGTTGATGCGCTGCGCCAGATGAAACCGTAATTGTTTTCGCCTTTGAGTTGTTCGCCACGTGCAAATCGCATGGGATCAAAACCTGAGATGTCAATTGTCTTTGATCTTCCATCGAGAATTAATTCGCTCAAGCAAAGCCCCACTGCGGGAGCTATCTTGAAGCCAGTTCCGCTAAAACCTGTCGCGAGGAAATATCCCTCAGGTCCCGTCTGACCGATAATCGCGCGCTGGTCAGGAGTTATTCCATCGCGGCCAACATGTGAGGAATGCAGCGAACCTTCTTCCATCGCGGGGATGCGCATGCAAATGCGGTCTATTGCGCGGTCGACGAAATCCCTGGCGACATAGCCTAGTTCTTTTTCCGCGGGCTCATCGAAGCGGGTGTCATCTTCAAGCGCAACCAATGTGAGATTGCCGGAATCAGGACGGAAATACATACCGAGCGAGCTGTCAATGACAGCCAAATGATCAACGATATGAGCAGGGCGGCGGATGTGAACCACATCATGAGTCCATGTGCCGAGTGGAATGGATACTCCAAACAGGTCACTCAATTTACCAGCCCACGCGCCAGCCGCGTTGATGATGATCGGCGCGGAAAAATCCCCGCGTGTGGTTTGTACGCCTGTAACTTTTCCGCCAGAAATTTGCACAGCGGTCACTTCGCAATCCTGCATATAGACTGCGCCGAGTTCTTTTGCGGCTGTCAAAAAAGAATTCGCAGTTAGTGTTGCATCGGCATACCCTGACTCGGGCTCATAAGCTGCGAATGCAATATCGTCCGTTTTGAAATATGGCGCGATTTTTTTTACATCTGCGCCCGTGATAATGCTGGTTGGAATTCCGATGCGTTGCTGCATTTCAACATTTTTGTGTAACTGAGTTTCGTGATGGGTGGGTTCTATGTGCAAAAATCCTGTGCGACGAAATCCGCATTCACCGCCCACGCGGTCACCCCAATTGCGAAAGTATTGAAAACTTTCCCACGCCAGCTGTGATTCCACTTCGAGGTCGTAGTGCATTCGTACAAGTCCGCTTGAGCTGCCTGTGGCGCCATAACCGATCTGTTTGCGTTCCAGGATGATGGGTTTCAATCCGCGTTTTGCCAGATGAAACGCGGTGCTGACACCTATTACGCCGGCCCCGATCACGATCACATCAAAATTTTGTGACATACTTATTCCTCCAGGATATTTTTTCTTCCCGTATTTTCTAACGTAAATTATCTTAAAACCAGTTCGAGAAATTCATAAATCAGCGTAATTCGCATTAATAGTTTTGCGGAGTATACCACCACAGAACTTGAGCATAATTGATCGGGCTTAGAACCCGCCGCACTGCCTATGGTGTTTCGTCTCTTTAGAGCGAGTAGCAAGGCGGGTTTTTGTTCTTGACTTTAGCCTCCGCGAAGCGTGTACTTTGGGTTTGCTTGAATGTCAAATATAGTGTATTAATGTAACTATGAAAATAGCAGACTATGAACGGCAGGGTACACCTTCTCAAGTTCCATCCAGGATGGACACCCAAACGCCGCAAGCCAGTGCTGGTTGGTGAGGTTGCAAAAGATTGTTGCAAGATCATAGAAGCCAAGTGCGAGGAAAAAGGCTGGATAATAAAAGAGCTTGCGATTCAACCAGATCATATCCAATTATTGATTCAGGTGTGGCCTGCCAACTCAGTATCCGAAGTGGTAAAGGAAATCAAAGGCATAACAGCATTTGAACTT
>CAIWRB010000263.1 GCA_903914955.1 uncultured Chloroflexota bacterium
CACGCGAACAAAAACGCCAACCGTTCCAACAGCCACAAAAACTGCCACGCGAACAAAAATGGCCAGTAGGGCAACTGGATGATATGCGGGAGTTGTCGCAGGCAACTGGCTGTTCTACCGCGATGACATTTAGTTATTTTCAAATAGCGCTCAAGGAGGGCGCAATCATGAAAAAGAACCTAATGATTACGATTTGTGTTTTTGTTTTGGCGGCTTGTCAGTCTGCCGCCCCGTCACCCACCTCAACGCCACAGTCGACAGATACACCTATACCTACTTCGACAGCAACCGCGACACCCAAACCAACTAATACTCCGATTCCACCTACTCCAACAGAGACAGTATTCAATTTTAGCCTTCCCGCTAGCGCATGTTGGGTGACATCTGAGGTCAGTGTTCTTACAGGACAAACAGTATCTATTACAGCCTCAGGGATCGTAAATACTTGGGGTGGCAATGAAATTAGTAATGGTGATCCAAATGGGCAATCAGCCAATATGTGTGGAGCAATTGAATGTCCCCTGCAAGGGGCAAATTATGGGGCATTGATTGGGCGGCTGGAAGATTTACAGCCATTTCTTGTCGGTACAAAATTTGAGTTTACAACCACGAAAGATGGGGAATTATATTTCACTGTTAATGATTGGGAGTGCTCAGATAACAGCGGTCACTTTAATATCGTTGTTGAAGTGAATTGAGTTAATAGGGGTGACCTGTAAGCTAGTAATCCCTATTTATTTTTTTCTTCAGCTAAACTCGATCGGTAGTCTTGTTTTGCAAGTTTTCGTGATGCGGAATGTGTCAATGATTTGAGACACCAAAATTGATAATTTAGTCACTCGAAAATGGGAGCGACTGTTCTAGACAAAATTCATGTACAATGGGCATTGCCCCAAACGAAACGGGAACGGCGCTCTTGCAGTGGCTGTTCTCGTTTTCATTTCTAGTTGGGTGTTCGATCAAAGCCGCGGTTTTGGATGTTGGTGGATTGATCCAAACGGCAACCGGCAATTGGGTCATTATGTACGGCATCATTACGAAGGGAGATTTCGATAGCGCGCTCTTTCCTTATATTTATCTTGGCAACGCGTTCTATATTTATGTCGGTGCGGTGATGACCGGAGTCTCATGGGCGGTGGTGGATGATCGTGAGCATTACAAGACTCTCAAATATATGTACATTGCTCCCATCTATATTCCGATCTATTTGTTGGGGCGCGGCGTCGCGCGTTTTATCACGGGCTCGATTGCAGTCTTCATTACCATCGCGGCAGGCGTGCTTTTCTTGAAAGTTCCTCTTCACTTCGCTGAAATTGACTGGCTTTTGTTTTTTGTCACGCTCATTCTCGGGGTTGTTATGCTTGCGCTGCTTGGCTTGCTGCTTGCGGGTCTTACTCTCACGCTGGCGCGGCATGAAGGTTTTGTCGGTGAAGCAACCGCGGGCGTGTTGTATATTTTCAGCGGCGCGGTCTTTCCGCTGGATGTTTTGCCCGCATGGATTCGTCCGATCGGTTTTTTTATGCCGACCACCTATTGGCTTGAGCTTTTGCGACGTTCTCTGGTTGGGAATGTGGCACAGGCTTTTCCAACCCTTGCGAATTTCAGCAATATGCAGATCCTCGGGATCTTGCTGGTCTTAAGCATTTTCTTTGGAGTGATCAGCGTGCGCGTATTTCGATATTGCGACGGTGTTGCGCGTGAACGCGGCTTGATCGATCATACGACGAATTATTAATCATTTAGGGTTTGTCCAAAAATAAGTTAACTGATCTAAATTTGGCCGATTGGTATAGGTCGATTCAGGAAGCAACTTGTGTGGGGGTAAATTAATTTTTTGCGAGATAAAACATTGATTGCTTCCAATTCAATCCCCCTTCAACCAAACCGAAAAACATACTTGCCATCTCCAATTGCCTGCAGGGACGGCACCATCTGAAATAACACTGCATACTCCGACTTCGGGCGAATGGATACGATCGTGTTCGTTACAAAATCAAAGACTACATCCTGGAGCAGGATCTGACACAAAACTTTTCGCTCATCCAGGGTCGCAATATTCCAGGCCTCCTGCAACCCGAGCAAAGTCACCGCAGCCTGACGTACTTCATGCGGTGTGATCTGCTCGATCACTTCC
>CAIWRB010000264.1 GCA_903914955.1 uncultured Chloroflexota bacterium
AGCAGCGCCTTGGCAAACTAACTGAAAATTACCTCGCTGATCTGATCGTATTGGAACAGGATATTTTCTCCATCAATCCTGATGATCTCTTAACCATGTCCGCTTTCGCAACGATGATCAATGGCGAATGGGTCTTACAATAAAGAACATTTGAGTAATCTATGCCGCAACCTATTCCGAAACTTACCCCTGAAATGTTGATTCCCCGTCTGGGCGATTCCATCGTTCAGAAAGGATTAATTAGCGAAGAAGATCTCAAGAAAGCGCTCGTCTATCAGCAGGCTCAACTAGAAAAAGGCAATCACTATTTGTTGGGTCAGGCATTGATGGATTTGAATCTGGTTGATCAGGATACGCTTGATCAGGTCATTACTGAACAAATCCTGCAGCTGCGCAATGCTTTGCAGGCATCCAATCGTAACCTTGAGCAACGCGTAAAAGAACGTACGGCGGATCTGAACGAAGCGCTTCAAAGGCTTTCGGAATTGAATCAAATGAAAGCAAACTTCGTTGCGAACATCTCGCACGAATTGCGGACGCCGCTCACGCATGTCAAAGGATATCTTGAATTATTAGTAACAGAATCGCTGGGGGGCATTTCAGAAGAGCAACGTAATGCTTTGCTGGTAAGTCAGCGTGCCACAACAAAACTTGAAAGCATAATCGAAGACCTGATCATGTTCTCACTTGCCTCACGCGGCGAGATGGCCATGAAGTTGGATAAGGTGGATATTGGCCGGATTGTCTCGCTGGCTGTCCGGTCTTCCCTTAATAAGGCTGAAGCGCGCGGCGTGCAGGTTTTTGCGGCCATCCCTGAAAATATTCCACTGGTGCAGGCGGACTCTGAGAAGATCGGTTGGGTGATGAGTCAGCTCCTCGATAACGGGATCAAATTCACCCCGTCGGGCGGTAGTATTGTGGTCGCCCTCAAAAAAGACGGGATAAATCTTATCCAGGTCTCTGTAACAGATACAGGCATCGGTATTCCGACGAGCCGTTTAAATGAGATATTCGAACCATTTCACCAATTGGATGGTTCATCGACACGTCATTATGGTGGAATAGGCATGGGGCTTGCCCTGGTTCGTCAAATTGTGGAAGCGCACGGCTCAATAATGGATGTACAATCAGTGGAAGGGAAAGGCTCAACCTTCAAATTTCCATTAATGGCCGTGTATGAATAACATGGACACATCAACGCTTACTTTTTTGCACAAGATTTTTCAGGAAGTTCAGCAAAAGCAGGATTGGAAGACCGCGCTGGATACTCTTTTTGTATCCTTGCGCGGCTCTTTTATTTTTGATAATGTGGCGATCTATCTTGCAGAGTCGAAAACCAAAACATCGGAAGTTGTATACGCGCGTGCAGTGGGACGTGGCAAAACCGCCGAGGCTGATGCGGTCTGGGGGGAAGCACTCTCGCATGAGGTGCTCGAAAAAGGGGAAATGGTCTTAATGGAGTCAAAAGTAGATTTGCGCCAGATGGGAAGAATGACCTCCGCAAATTTAGTAGGCTTTCCGTTATTTATTGGTTCAAAATTGAGTGGAGCGTTGGTTTTTGTTCGCTTTGGCGGTCCGACATATTCCGAATTGCACATTCAAATTGCCGCGCTGCAGGCGTTCTGGGCCGCGGCGCTGATCGAACGCAGAGATTTGCAGGAGGCGCGGGTTGAATTGGATTCAGTACAACGGCAAATGCGCTTGCAGGATGATTTTGTCTCCACCATTTCGCATGAATTGCGCACCCCGCTTGGCTTTATTAAAGGGTACAGCACCAGCCTATTACGACAGGATACTGTATGGGATGAAGCCACCCAGCGCGAATTTCTAAACATCATTGATGAAGAAGCCGATCGGCTGGCAAGACTGATCGAGGATATGCTTGAATCAGCACGCCTCCAAAGTAACACTCTTCAATTCAAATTCTCCGCCGTACGAATTGATGCGCTATTGAGGGATCTAACGGTCCGCATGAACACACTTCATCCTGAAATAAATATATTGCTTGACATCCAGCCCCTCCCGCCCGTCCGTGGCGACGCCATGCGCCTTTCACAAGTCTTTGATAATTTATTTACCAATGCGATTAAGTACGCCCCCGGCTCGGACATCAGTATAAACGTACGCTCGATCGGAGATAGAATCCGCATTGCCATAACCGATAAGGGGGAGGGCATCCCGGAGGCTTATCTACCCTTCATCTTTGAACGTTTCTATCGTGTTCCTGGGGAGCGTACCGTTCCTGGTACAGGCCTTGGGTTATATATTTGCAAGCAAATTATTATGGCACATCATGGTAACATTTGGGTAGAGTCAGTCATGGGTACAGGGACAACGTTTATTATTGAGTTGTCCAATTCGTTGTAGTTTTAATCGCTTTATATGCTCTTTTTAAGGAGATCGTATGGCTAAACGTATATTGATCGTGGATGATGAACCTCGTTACCTGCGTCTTTTGGAAGCAAATTTGCGTACAGAAGGCTACGAGGTGGCGACTGCACAGGATGGCGTGCAAGCGCTGGACGTGTTCTCAGCGCAGCCAATAGATCTCGTCTTGCTGGATGTGATGATGCCGCGTTTGGATGGATTCGGCGTCTGCCAGCGCCTGCGTGAATTTTCCAGCGTACCGATAGTGATCCTGACTGCGCGTGGAGAGGAACAAGACCGGGTACGCGGTCTCGACCTCGGCGCAGATGATTATTTGGTCAAACCATTTTCTGCAACAGAGCTATTGGCTCGCGTCAGGGCCGTCTTGCGCCGCGCGCAGGCTCCAACAGAAACAAGTCAGACCCGTTTTTTCACGCATGATAATCTTAAGATCGACTTCGCACGGGCAGAAGTGTGGCGCGGTGAAGATCCTGTTTCGCTCTCTGCCACGGAATATCGCCTTCTGCTTCAATTCGCCCACAATATTGGCAAGATCCTTACCTCCGAGGATTTATTGACCAGTGTCTGGGGCGCGGAATACAAGACTGATAAAGAGATCTTATGGGTGAGTATTGCCCGTCTGCGTCAAAAACTGGAGGAGGATGCTCATAATCCACAACATATTGTTACGCGTTCCGGATTGGGTTACTTAATGCCGCCGCGTGAAGCGTGAATTTTGAGACATTGCAAACCCTGGTGTAATCGATAGGAATATCAGCATGCCTGAAAAGAAAATCCTTATTGTTGATGCGGATGTAGCCAGTCGCAACTTTATCGCTCGTATCTTGATCGATCAACAATTTGATGTCATTCAGGCTGGCTCTGGTAAGGAAGGCTTGATCTGTGCCTGGCGTGACCACCCGGACCTTGCGATCCTTGACCCCAATTTGGCGGACCTCAAAGGGGAAGACATCGCCATTAAATTGAGACGTGATGCGCGCACTGCCAAGCTGCCTCTCATTGCTTTGAGCAGCGATTCTAGTACTTCCCGTATCAAATCCTGTCTTGATGCGGGATATAGTGAATATATAACCAAATCCGGTCAGGCTGTCCAAACGCTCAATGAAACAATATCTCGTTTTCTGGGCTTGGCGGCAGTATCCGAGAAAAAAGGCGGATCGTTGATGATGTTCTTAAGCGCAAAGGGCGGAACCGGTACTTCCTCCATTTGTGCAAATACCGCCATGAATATTTCAAAAGATCAGCCTGATGCGCGCGTGGTTGTTGTTGACATGGTTTTGCCTATTGGTTCCATCGCGTCAATTGTCGGGTATGAGGGGACTCAAAATTTAGTCACGATCACAGACATGCCGCCCGGAATTACCACCCCTAAATTCTTCAAAGACGAATTGCCTGATATGAATATTTGGGGTTTCCATTTGCTGGCTGGTTCGCCTGACCCCGAGAGCAGTAATCACATTAAAGCAGGACGCATCTGGGATATTGTTTTAGCTTTGAAAGAATCCTATGATTATGTTCTGATCGATATTGGACGTTCACTTTCCAAGATCACTTTTCCGCTACTTCAAAAAGCGGATGTTGTTGCTTTGGTCATCAGCACAGATATCAGCGCCATCTCCCTGACAAAGACCCTGTGGGAATACCTTCTTGCAAAAGGTGTCGGGGCATCTTCAGTTTATACGATCCTCAACCGCGCTGTGGGGTTGGAAGGTCTAAGCAAAGTGGATGTGGAGAAAACACTGGGTATACCTGTTATGGCTACCTTGCCATATCTCAGCAGTAATTTTGCGTTCGCCAACAGCCATCATCAGCCATTCACTTTAAAATTTCCCAAGGACTCTGCCACATTTATTTTCGTGGAGGTGGCAAAAGAAATGATTTCTCTAGCACGTAAATTACGGGATCAATAAATTCGCCTGCGGTGGTGGATAACCATAAGGTAGATCATAAGGGAGTATACCCATGTCAATTGAGTTTGATGAAAAAGGCAAGTACTACACTGATATTGTTACAAAACAGCCCGTGGCGGTTGTGATACAAACCTGCACGCATTTGGTGCGTGGTTTTGTTCACGTAAGGCAGGGGGAACGATTAAAGAATGAGCTCGAGCGCGATGAAGGATTTCTCGCCGTGACCGAGGCGAGTGTTGTTGGGCCAGAAGATAAAATTATATTTTCAGTACCATTTTTGGCGGTCAAACGGTCTCAGATCGTTTGGGTCATGCCTGTTGATGATAAATTAGAGGATATGAGGGAATGACATCACCAAATCTGTCTGCTTCAACAAAGTTTACTGGGGAAGATCTCGCTCGATTAAAAAAATATCTAGCCGATAATCTTATGCGTGGTGTGGAAAATGAGGGGATACAAGCCGCCCAGCGCAGTAGCTTTGTCCGGGAAAACATCATCCAGGTATATGAACAGACCAAGTTGAAATTACCTGATGATCTGCGTAAACAAATTTTTGATCAAGTATTGAATGATCTGCTCGGCTATGGCCCGCTCCAGCCTTTGCTGGATGATGATGAGGTTACGGAGATCATGGTCAACGGCCCCAAAAAGATTTTTATTGAAAAAGGCGGAAAACTTACCAAGAGCAATATCGCTTTTGACGATGATGACCATGTTCTTCGGATCATTGACCGCATCATTCTGCCGTTAGGCCGCCATGCCGATGCTGATTCTCCAACGGTGGATGCGCGTCTGCCGGATGGTTCGCGCGTGAATGCTGTCGTGCGCCCCGTTGCCATCGATGGGCCGTCCATTACCATTCGTAAGTTTCGCAAAGATAAGCTGAAACCCGAAGATCTGATCGCGTTCGGTTCGCTGACGCAACAAATGGCAGGCTTCCTGGAAGCCTGTGTAAAGGCGCGTTTTAATATTATTATCTCCGGCGGTACTGGTTCAGGAAAGACAACCCTGCTCAATGTCTTGTCTGGTTATATCCCTGAAAATGAGCGGATCATTACCATTGAAGATGCCGCTGAATTGCAGCTTCAACAGGACCATGTGATGCGCATGGAGACCAAGTCCGCCAATGCAGAAGGACTCCATGCGATTAGCATTCGTGAACTTGTCAGAAATTCGCTTCGTATGCGCCCTGACCGAATTGTGGTGGGAGAGGTTCGCGGCGGTGAAGCGCTCGATATGCTTCAAGCCATGAATACAGGCCACGACGGTTCATTAACCACCGTGCATGCCAACACGCCACGTGACGCCATCTCTCGTATTGAAACGCTTGTGCTTATGGCAGGCATGGACTTGCCGCTCAAAGTGGTACGTCAGCAGATATCATCGGCAGTCGACCTGATCGTACAGCAGACTCGTTTAAAGGATGGTCAGCGCAAAGTGACTGCGGTGACAGAAGTCGCGGGTATGGAAGGCGATATCATTATTCTATCTGACATCTTCAAATATATTCAGACGGGGGTTTCTTCTGAGGGACAAGTACTGGGTGAAGTGAGCCCCACGGGTATTCGTCCTAATTTCACACCACGGCTTGAGGCCGCCGGTTTCAAACTGACCGCAGATATTTTCACCCCGAAATCATCTGCCAATCAGAATGCGCGACGCTGAAACACTCTGCTATAATCTATTCAACCAACTTATGTAGAGGAAATATGAACAACGCCCAGATCACCATACGAGAAAAGAAACTTGGTTTGCTTATTCGAGATGCACGTTTATCTGAACGTCGCAGCATTAAGGATTGTGCTGATGCGATCGGCGTAAAATCAGGGTTATTCCGTGCATATGAAGAAGGCCGCCGTGCCCCTTCGTTACCGGAACTTGAAACTCTTGTTTTTTACCTCAAGCTGCCGATGGCACAATTTTGGGGCAAGCAAACCAAATCAGAGTCGACAGCTTCCATGGCTGAAATGGATACGGCGCGATTGATCTCGTTGCGTCAACGCATGATCGGCGCTCTGCTGCGACAGGAACGCAACAATATAAATATGACCGTTCGCCAGCTTTCAAGTCAAACAGGGATCGCGCCCGGGCGCCTTAATGCATTTGAGTTGGGCGAGCGCGCCATTCCTGTCCCGGAATTGGAAAGTATCCTGAACGTGATGGGAAGCCGTATTGAAACATTTTTTGATCAAAGCGGGCCTGTGGGACAGTGGATGAACAGCCAGCGCAGTCTGGAAAAATTTCTGGAACTCTCAGAGGAAATGCAGAAATTTGTCTGTCAGCCGGTCAATCGACCCTACATCGAATTGGCAATGAAACTCAGCGACATGTCCAAGGAAAAATTACGTGCTGTGGCTGAAGGTTTGCTTGATATTACACTTTAATTTTAAACTGGATTTGGTAACAGAATCATGACGCTCGCTCCCGATCAGATCGCCGCGCAAGGTAAGCTGGCTTTTGAAAATAAAAAATTTATTGAAGCCGCCGAATACTTTCGTCAAGCCATAGATGGGTATACCTTAAGCGGCGTTGGATTAATGGCCGCAGAGATGAAGAACAATATGAGCGTGGCCTTATTACAATCAGGCAATGCCCAGTCAGCCCTTGATGCCGTGCTTGGCACGGATCAATTATTTGAAGACGCCAAAGATATAAAACGTCAGGGAATGGCGGTCGGCAATCAAGCCGCCGCGCTTGAGGGATTGAATCGTTACGATGAAGCCATTGCCGCCTACGAACGATCTGCTGATCTATTTGCCCAGGCGGGCGAAGGTGACTTGCGGGCAATGGTCATGAAATCTGCCGCCGCCATAAAACTCAAAATGGGCAAGCTTACCGACTCAGCCTTCAAGATGATGGGTTCACTGGATGTCAAAGACAATCCGAGTTTCCTTGAACGCATTCTAAAATTTTTCCTCCGCTTCATCAAATGATCAATGTTAGCATGCAGGTTCGCCGTGCGGTTCCTGAAGATCATCTTCAGATCGCCACCTTGGGCACTTATGAAGCCAACACACATCGCCATTTAGATTGGCGCTCTCCACTGGATTGGATCGGTTTTCCTAATTATTGGGTATTGGAAGAAGATGGACTAATTATTGCCGCACTTGCCTGTCCGGAGGAACCGCCTCGAGTAGCCTGGATTCGACTCTTTGGATATCATTCACAGCTCTCTGGAGCCGAAGCCTGGTCGCTTCTTTGGAATGTTGCTTGTGAAGAAATATTGAACAGCAGCAAAGGCACTCAGATCGCCGCCATCATCGGAAAACAATGGTTTCAAAAAATTCTTTTATCCAGTGGCTTTGAATTAAAACAAAACATAGTACTGCTTCAATTGCCACAAGAAAATATTAGATCTTTCGCAATGCGATCTCAGATTCGGATCCGCCTCATGCGGGAAGCGGATATGCCCAGTATAGAAAAAATAGACCTTCAAGCTTTTGGCTATTTTTGGCATAACACATTCGATGTACTTTCAAGAGCGCGTTCACAAGCAGTTGTTGCCACAGTCGCGGAAGATCCTTCGGGCGTGATCGGTTACCAGATCAGCACCGGGAATTCACTAGGCGCGCACCTTGCCCGGCTTGGGGTTCAGCCTGAAGCGCAAGGCAGGGGCGTAGGGACTGCGCTGGTCAGTGATCTGATCGAACGCCTTGGAGGCAGGCAGTTGGGGCGGCTGTCTGTCAATACACAGGCTGATAATGCTGCCTCCTTGGCGCTTTATAAAAAATTCGGTTTTCTCCAAACGGGTGAACATTACCCTGTGCTTGTTTACCCGATGAACATTCAATGACAGAAGCTGCTTTCCCTGTGCGCGTCATGCGGAGATTTGTTGAGACGCTTTCTTCCGAGATCGGTCATGAAACATTTTCTGCAGTGCTTTCAAAGGCGGGCCTGCCCGAAAAATGGGCTCATCCAGAGCACTTTGTAGCCTTGGATGAGGCGGATACCGCCAAGGCTTATGCGCGCCTGCAAAATGCATTGCGAACCTATTATGGGCGCGGCGCGCGCGGCATCTTGATCCGCATCGGATCAAAGCTCTGGCAACATGTATTGGACGATTCTTCATTTGGGCTTAAAGCTCAAGCTGCGCTGATTCGCGGACTTCCAAAGTCTTTGCGCCGCAAACCTGCGTTGGAATTGCTTGCGCGCATCTTGAGCGCCATCGAGGGAACTGTAACGGTTCACACCCTCGACCTTGACTTGCTGATCGTTGACCAAACATCGCCTACCACCCTGGATCAATCTGACGATGCTCCGATCTGCTTTGTGACCCTGGGCTTGATCCGAGAGTGTTTATACTGGGCAGATGGACAAGAACACGATATTGAAGAACGCGCCTGTCTGGCTTTCGGCGCGGGACAATGTGAATTCAAGATCATTATTGGAGGATAAAATGCAGCACATAGAAACAAGCTGGAAGGCACGCGATGGTTTGGATATTTTTGCCGAAGCCTGGGAGCCGACCGTCATACTTCCCAAAGCGGTGGTTTGTCTTGTACATGGCTTGGGCGAACATACTTCACGGTATGCCCACGTTGCTGAATCATTTGGGAAGGAAGGTTTTGTTCTCTTCGGCGCAGATCTGCGGGGTCATGGCCGTTCAGGCGGTGCGCGCGGACATATCTCCTCGATCGAAGATTTTATGCAGGATATTGATGTTTTGCTTGAACAGGCGTGCGCGCGCTATCCGGGGTTGCCGCTCTTTCTATATGGACACAGTATCGGGGGCATTCAGGTTTTGCATTATGGCTTGCTTCGTAAACCAAATGTCAAGGGCGTCATTGCAACCAGTTCGGGTTTTCACACAGCCATCGAAAATCAGTCTGTGAAAGTAATGATGGCCAAGGTGCTTGGTTCGCTTATGCCGACCGTTTCCATGGCGAGTGGCTTGGATCCAAAAACTATTTCGCGTGATGAAAAAGTGGTGCAGGCGTACATCAACGACCCGCTTGTGCATGATAAGATGACGCTCGGCTTTGGGAAAGTGTTCCTCGGTGTGAATGCCTGGACACTGGCGCACGCTGGAGAATTTTCTCTCCCCCTGCTGCTTTTGCATGGCAAGGCTGATGTGCTGGCTTTTCCTTCCAGCAGCACAGAATTTGCGGCCCCTTTGAAGGAAAAATGTACGATTGTTTTATGGGATGATGCCTACCATGAACTCCATAATGAACCCGAGAAAGAGGATGTATTCAAGACCATGACGCTTTGGATGGATGCTCGTCTGCGTGAATGATGCGCGGCGATTCGAAAATTTCAACCCCAAGTCCCAAAGACACGAATTCGCAAAGTAATTCCTTTGGATCTTATGCTTTTGGAGCAATTCTAAATTAGAACATCTTAACTCTTTACTGGACAAATCCAAATCCACATGGGACAATCTGCCCTTATCTTATTTAAATCACAGGAGTCAGTATGAGTAATCAACAAAATGAACTGAGCAAACGGCAATTACGCCGTGAGCAGATACGCCGTAAAGAACAACGTGGGCGTTGGATCGGGATCGGCCTAATTACCTTGGGCGCTTTATTCGTTGCGTTTCTGATCATTTGGCCTAATGTAAGACCGGTTGCCGAAGTCATACCAGCGGAGCCGCAAACCTACCCACAGGCTGACAAGACCAGCATGGGAGATCCTAATGCTCCCATCAGAATTGATGCCTATGAGGATTTTCAATGCCCGGCCTGTAAACAATACACCAAGGAAACTGAATCGCAAATTATCACAAATTTAATTGCTACCGGAAAAGTTTATTACGTTTTCCATAATTACCCTTTCATTGATGGAGCCGGCGCGGGCAACGGCGGCGAGTCAGATCAAGCGGCTAATGCATCCATGTGCGCTTCCGAACAAGGAAAGTTCTGGGAAATGCACGGCACGATTTTTGCCAACTGGAACGGCGAAGGCCAGGGCGCTTATGCCGATAATCGCCTAACCGCTTTTGCAGATAAAGCCGGATTGGATATGACCGCCTTCAACACTTGCTTTAAAGCCAATAAATATAAGGCTGAAATTCAGGCAGATTTCGATGGCGGAAATAAACTTGGTGTGAAAGGCACGCCGAGCATTTTTGTCAATGGAACCTTCATTACGCCCGGATTCATTCCTTCGTATGATGATGTTCTCAAGGCAGTCGACGCAGCTTCTACAAAATAGAAATATTCGATTATTAAAAAGGGACACGGCAAAACGCCGTGTCCCTTTTTAAATTAACTCAGTAATCTTTCTCGTTAGATTTTCTTTGTTATGCGCGATCCAATGCCCTAAATCTGTGGATGAAATATATTGCCAGCGAAAATAACAGCAATGCGTTGGCTTGGTGGGTGAGCGCAATGACAATGTTAACATACGAAAGAATTGTCAAAACCCCAAGTGTGATCTGCAACGCGACCACACCGAATAACCATAGCAATCCTTTTTGTATATCCTGCGGATAATTCTGTTTCTTCACAAAATAATATACAAGCGGCACGGCGATCAATCCCAACCATGCCAGCCAGCGATGAATAAAAACAATCGTAAATGGCGATTCAATGAGGTTGATCCACGAGCTGAAAAGATTGGCAGGAATTAACTTTCCCAACATCAGCGGCCAGGTGCTTGAAACATGGCCGGCCTTGAGACCCGCCGTCATGCCGCCATAGGAGATTTGCAGGATGAGCAAAACGATAGACCAGGCGGCTAATTTTGAAGGCAGAGACCATTTTGATTTTTTGTCTGAATCGGGGAACCCGAATTTATGGCCGAACGCAGTCCAGAGACTGAAACCGATCAGCGTTGTAGCAAGCAGCAGGTGAGCTGTCAATGCGATATGGCTGACTTCCGGACGGCTCACTAATCCGCTGGAAACCATGATCCATCCCATAACTGCCTGACTAATGAAGAGCAATCCCATGGCAAAATAAATTCCAAATTCCTTGGATGGGATTCTCTTTTTGATAAGGAAATAGAAAACTGGAATGGCGTACACCATTCCGGCAAGGCGGGCGATGAGACGATGGAACCATTCCATGTAGAAGATGAACTTGTATTCAGGCAGGGTCATTCCTGAATTGATCTCTACAAACTCGGGTGTTTTTTGGTACTTGGCGAATTCCTCCACCCAGGCCTGCTGTCCAATGGGCGGCATGACTCCGCTGATTGGATTCCACTCCACAATGGAAAGACCTGAGCGAGTGAGTCGAACGAATCCCCCGAAGACGACGAGGAATGCCACGATAAAAGTGAAAACGAAAAGCCACTTCATCACGGCGGTATTTATTGTTTTTGGCATGTTGTTTCTCCAAATTTGAGATTTTCAAGATTATAGCACGTGGTAATGATCGGCTGGAAATATTTGAAAGGCACAGAAACAATTCCAGGCGTAAGACGAAAAATGCTCACCGCGAGGCGATGAGCATTCGATGTCCTTATCCAAAACCTAACTCGGACAAGCCGAAACCAAAAAGGGAAAGCCGCACAAGGTATGACTTGCCAGAGGCAAGAGAAATGGGATATGCGCGAGGCTGTTCCCGACGGCGACTTTCCCTCGTGCATAT
>CAIWRB010000265.1 GCA_903914955.1 uncultured Chloroflexota bacterium
ACATCGCAATTATGGTTTGCCCACCTTCGCAAGCGGACCGCGGACTCTCGTAATATGTATTTCTCATTCAGGAAACACCGAAGAAATATTGAACTCTTTTGAATCTGCTTTAAAAAACGATTGCAGTATCTTTGTCATTTCTACTGGCGGCGAGTTGACCAAACGCGCATTGGAAAGAAAAATTCCAGCCTGGAAATTTGATTACAAAGGCATGGACACAACAGCGATTGCTTTTCCCTTTGGCTTCCTACTCTCATTGTTCTCCCGTTTAGGATTTATTCCAAACCCAGACAGTGGTGTGACCGAAGCAATTGCCATGATGAAGCGTTCGCAACAGCATATCCGCGCGGATGTGATCGCCGCAGAAAATCCTGCCAAGCGGTACGCAGGTCAATTAGTGGGGCGCTGGGTCACATTTGTTGGAACAGAAAATCTAGCGCCTGTTGCACGAAGGTGGAAAACACAGATCAATCAACTTGCCAAAGCGGGCGCGAATTTTGAGATCATCCCCGAAACCACTCACAACACATTGATTGCCACCATCAATCCGAACCCGACCCTCAACGCACACACCATGACTTTGTTCATGCGTGCGCCGAGCGATCATCCCCGCAACCGTTTGCGCTCAGACTTGATGCGTCAGGCTTTTATGCTTGAAGCCTTGAATACGGATGTGATCGACGCGCGCGGCGAATCGATCATTTCTCACTTGTGGACGTTAATTATCTTTGGTGATTATATGGCTTACTATCTCGCCATGGCGTACGGTGCTGACCCCTCTGAAGAAGATGCGTTTGTGAATTTGAAAAGATCGTTAGTGTAAATATTACGCAAACTGTTCCAAGTTGACCGCAACCAACGGAAGCGCTTCGTCCACGAATTTTTCGAGGGCGGGGCGCTTTTTTGTGTGACTGTATAGAGATGCAAGTCCGTATATTGCCCAGGTGGCAACCGTAGCGGGGATGTCGGTGGAGATCTTGGACTTTGTTTGCTTCAGCCAGTAGGATAACAAATCGAAAATCATTGTCTTGATCGTTCCCTCTACAAGGGATTCGAACTGCTGATGCGGCTGGGCGCAGCCCGTGTGAATGTTGGAGAGGAACTCACACACGGCAAGGATCAAGTTTCGCAAATTATCGGGGGTGTAATGACAGGCGTTTAACGTCCGCTTTTCAATTTCCTGTTTGAACATCTGACTGATCGAATAATCGAGCAAGGCATATTTATCGGGGAAGTGCGCGTAAAACGTGGCACGGTTGATCTCAGCTTTATCGGTCACATCCTGCACGGAGATGGTTTCGAATCCTTTTTCAGCGAGCAAATCTTCAAAGGATCGCAGGATCAGCCTTCGGGTCCGTTTGACGCGCGGGTCGAGTTTTTCTTCTTCTCTTGGGTTAGACAACATATTCGCTCCGGTGTTGCTTAGTCAACAAAATCCATTGTTTGATGGTTGACCTGAAAGGGTAAGGGGAGTAAATTAGACAACATCTGTTGTTTAGAACACAACTGTATAATATCAAATAACTCAAGGAGAGTCAAGATGAACGTAACAATTATTGGATCTGGAAATATGGGACGCGGTATCGGAACCCGTGCAGCGGCTGGCGGACATTCGGTCACATTTGTGGATGCAAATCCTGAAGTGGCGGAGAAGACAGCTTCAGATGTGAAGGCTTCCGCTAAAAATGGAGCGAAGGTTTCAACTGCAAGCCTCGGCGATGCGGTGCTCGGTGATGTAGTTGTGCTTGCCGTCTGGTACGGCACGAATATCGAGATTGCAAAGAAACTCGGTACGAAACTTGCGGGCAAAGTCGTCGTGGATATTGCAAACCCGTTGAACTCCACCTACGACGGCCTTGTCACTGCGGCAGATTCATCCTCTGCTGAAGATTTGGCGAAGGCGATCACTCCCGGCGCGAAAGTGGTCAAGGCTTTTAATACCACCTATGCCGGCACGCTCATCGCTGGAGTAGTATCCGGTCAGAAACTGGATGTCTTTATCGCCGGCGATGATGCCGAGGCAAAGGATAAGGTCGCCCAGATTGTGACGGATGGCGGAATGCGCGCCATTGACACAGGTCCATTAAGCCGTGCCCGTCAGATCGAAGGGATGCAGTTATTACATATTGTCACGCAGGGAACACTGGGCACCAATTGGGGCAGTGCAGTAAAGATACTTGGATAATCCATTTTAGAGAGGAGGTTTTATGTTAGCGGTAAATGATACAACATTGGAACTTAACGCAGAGTTCAAAAAGTTAGCCAGCGATGAACAGGTCGCACAGATCGCCAAAACGCTCGAAGCAAACGGTATGAAAACTGTGGTTGTTGAGAATGGCGAAGAAGCCAAAAAGTTCGTTCTTGATATGGTGCCTCAGGGCGTGGAGATCTATGTCGGTCAATCTCAAACGCTTGAAAAACTTGGTTTGCCGGCTGAGTTCGATAAGTCTGGCCGCTATGACGCGGTACGTCCCAAAGTGTTTGCATTGGACCGCAAGACTCAGGGCGATGAGATCCGCAAACTGCGCGCCAGCCCTGATTACTTCATTGGCAGTGTGCAAGCCGTCACTGAAACAGGACAGGTATTAATCTCCTCCTTTGGCGGGAGTCAATTAGGCGCTTATGCATATGGTTCGGCTACGGTGATCTGGGTAGTTGGCACACAAAAGCTTGTCAAGGATCTTGACGAAGGTCTGCGCCGCATCGAAGAATATTGTCTTCCTTCGGAGGATACACGTTTACTGGCGGCTTTTGGAATACACAGCGCAAATGCGAAAACCCTGATCGTCAATCGTGAAGTAGTTCCCGGTCGTATTACCATCGTGTTAGTCAAGGAAGAGATCGGTATCTAAAATGATACCGTCCTAACGAAAAATAAATCAGGTTGATGTAGTCGTATGGACTGCATCAACCCGGTTTGTTTTGATTAAATGCAAAAAATATTTACCAGACAAGAGTTATTATTGGAAACAGATATGACCAAACCTCTTCCCAACCGTGAACGCCCATTTGAAATTGGGATTTATAACTTTGTAGATAATGGCACCCACCCGATTACAGGCGAAAAGAAAGACCCCGCTGAAACCATGCGGAACTTGATGGAAACTATTGAGCTTGTCGACCAAACCGGCTTGGATGTGTTTGCCATTGGAGAACATCACCGGGAGGAATATCTGGCATCGGCTCCCGTTGTCATTTTAGGCGCGGCTGCGGCACGCACAAAAAATATTCGTTTATCGACAGCCGTCACTGTTCTGAGTTCTGATGATCCTGTGCGCGTCTTCCAAAATTTCGCCACACTGGATCTGCTCTCAAATGGCCGCGCCGAGATCATGGCGGGGCGAGGTTCATTTATCGAATCGTTTCCGCTCTTTGGTTATGATTTGCACGATTACGATGGTCTATTCGATGAGAAATTAAAATTGCTGACTGAATTGCGTGAAGCTGAAAAGATCACCTGGTCAGGTAAGTTCCGTGCACCGCTGGATAACCTTGGTGTGTATCCGCGCCCGGTGCAGGAAAAACTTCCCATTTGGGTGGCAGTTGGTGGTACGCCCGAGTCGGCTGTCCGCGCGGCATCCATGGAATTGCCGATGGCGCTTGCCATTATCGGCGGCATGCCCGAGCGGTTTGCGCCGTTCTTTGATCTGTATCGTAGTGCATCCACGCAATACGGTTTTGATCCAACACAAATTCCGCTCAGCATCAATTCACACGGGTTTATCGCGGATGATGCGCAAGAGGCGGTTGATGCCTATTATCCCGCCCAAACCGCGATGATGAACAAGATCGGGCGCGAGCGTGGTTGGACGCCTGCGACGCGTGCTCAACTAGAATCTCAACGTCTGCTGCGCGGTTCTGATTTTGTCGGCACGCCAGATGAGATCATTGAAAAAATATTGTTCCAACATGAAATATTCAAGCATCAGCGATTTATGATGTACATGGGCAACAACTCGATTGAACACAAAAAGATGCTGCATGCCATTGAGTTATTCGGAACAAAAGTTGCGCCTGTGGTACGCAAGGAAATTGCCAGCCGCAACGCATCTGCAGGATGATATATCATTCGTGTTTCTGTTCTTAGTTTTATAGGTTGATCAAAGTGACGGCCATGGAAAACAAGTGGAAAGAAATTGATTTAATAAATTATCTTTAGATTAGGAGCGCATCATGAGTATTTTACAAAATGCAACAGCCAAAACCGATTTTTCGATTCATCCCGCCACGTTGATTGGTCATGTCTCATTGACAGTTGCTAGTCTGGAGAATCAGATCGTGTTCTATCAACAGGTGTTGGGATTCAAACTCCACTGGCGCGAGGGTAACAAAGCTGGACTCGGCGCAGGCGGCGCGGACTTACTCCTTCTATCTGAAGAACCCAACCTAAAAAAATATCGTGGCGTGACGGGACTGTATCACTTTGCTATTTGGTTTCCCAGCCGTCGTGAATTGGCGCGGGCGGTGGCTCGTTTAGGAGAGTTGAGATATCGTAATTATCCAACCGATCACGTGATGACCAAGACCACCTATCTTGACGACCCCGAAGGCAACGGCATTGAATTGTATTGTGAGTCGCCCGAAGACGGCACGTTCGTTATCGAGAACAATGATTTTGTCACCCGCCGCGCCGATGGCTCATTAAGCAGTGGACGCGAATCTTTGGATGTGCAAGCCCTGTTCAGCCATCTCAAGAAAGATGACAAATTGGATGAGCCGCTTCCGCCCGAAACACGCCTGGGACATATCCACTTGCACGTGCGTGATGTCCAGGAAGCAGTGGATTTTTATCACGACATTATCGGTTTCGATGTGATGGGAAATTCATCCACATTCAAAGCTGCGTTCATCTCCGCGGGTGGATATCATCATCATTTGGGGTTGAATGCCTGGCAGGGCGAAGGCGCGCCGCCTCCGCCGGCCGACGCGGTTGGGCTGCGTCACTTCACGATCGATTTCCCAAATCAACAAGCTTTGGATGAAGTGGTCAAGCGCATCGACGATGCTGGCATCCCTTCCAACAAAACTGACAACGGCTTATTGGTCTACGATCCGTCACAAAATGGTGTGGTATTGAGAACTATCTAAAAAGATTAACACAGATTAGCGGACCGTAAAATCCCGATGATCAACAAAAACGTCTCGCTATCAAGCGGGGCGTTTTTGTTTGGTATAGAGAAAGCAGAGATATATCGCGTTATAATTCCAAGCATAAATCCAAAATAAAAAAATCGGAAATGAAATCATGCATATCCTTGTAACCAACGATGATGGCGTCCAAGCGCCCGGACTTTTATCTCTCGCGCAGGAAATGCGCAAGCTCGGCCAGGTGACCGTCTTCGCACCCGATAAGAACTGGTCTGCTTCCGGACATGTCAAGACGATGGATCGTCCATTGCGCGTGAAGGAAGTTTTGCTTGCGGATGGAACCAGCGCGTTCGCTTCCGATGGTGCACCTTCAGACTGTGTGGCTCTGCCGTTGCTTGGCCTGATCGAAGAACAAATAGATCTGGTCGTTTCAGGTATCAACCCGAACGCGAATCTGGGGCATGACGTCACATATTCGGGAACTGTTACTGCCGCGATGGAAGCAGTAATTGCGGGTGTGAAGGGAATCGCGGTTTCGCTTGATTCACCTGAGGGATACAAAGGTATATTGGATTATTCGTGTGCTGCTTCGGTGGCTCGCTGCGTGGCTGAAAAAGTCATCGCCGATGGTTTGCCTGAAGGAGTGGTGATGAATGTCAATGTTCCTTATCTGAAAGAGAATGAACTAAAAGGCTATATGATCACCCGTCAAGGACTGCGTGTTTATCGCGATGCGCTCGATGAACGTATTGACCCGCGCGGCAAGCCTTATTTTTGGATCGGCGGCGAAGCCCCTACCGGCGTGGATGAACCTGGCACAGACTTTGGCGCGCTACGCGCCGGGTATGTTTCCATCACACCACTTCAATTGGACCTGACTCATTACAAGGCGATGGATGTTTTGAAGAAGTGGAAATTTTAGGAGCAGGCATTGGACAATTGGCCACTTTTTCAAGGAGTACCATGAATTTCCTTCAAAAACTCTTTGGCGGTCTCCTTGCCAAACGAGAAAAACGATATTACGTCTTTTCCACTAAATGCCTACGCTGCGCAGAAATCATTGAAGGCCGAGTAGATCTGGATAATGACCTTAGTGTCGATTACGAAGATGGCGGTGATGTGTTTTACGCTCGCAAGGGATTAATGGGAAATGGAAGGTGTTTCCGGCGTATGGAAGTGGAATTGAAATTTTCATCCAACCGTGAGTTGATCGAAAAGAAAATTATCGGTGGAGAATTTATTTAACATGATTGAGCTGATCGCTGCTGAATATTGGAACACCTTCCTTGCAAGCCTGTCGCCCCTTTCACTTTATTATGGCAAGCCTTATATTCTTGAACGGTTTGGTGATACTCTGCAACTTGCGGATGAGATCGGCCAGCTTGTTGTGAGAGGGATTAAGACAGGTACAAGTTCCGCATTATGGAGTTGGGAATCGGAAGGGACACTAATTCCCCAGCCCGGTATAATCTCAATTATTCTTAATGGAAAAGATCAGCCAATCTGCATCATTGAAACGATAGAAGTTTATATTTGCCGTTTTAATTCTGTAGATGAAGAATTTGCGCGCTCTGAGGGGGAAGGAGATCTATCTCTGGCATATTGGCGCAGATCTCACAAATATTTTTTCTCACGTGTACTCCCTCAAATCGGAAAAGAATTCACTGAAGAAATGCCTCTCGTATGCGAACGGTTCCGCCTCATTTACAAATAATGCGCCGCGTATTATTTTTTTTACTTGTGCTTCTTGCCACCTTTCTTCTTGTTCAAGCCGCATTTTCCCTGCAATGGCCGATCACACACGATGAAGCTCCTCTCTTCTATGAAACATTCCTCATGCACGATCAAGGTCGCGTTCCCTATCGAGACATTTTTGATTTTCAAATGCCGGGTAGTTTTGCAGCTTATTCCGCGCTCGGTTTGTTGAGCGGCTTCAGTGCCTTTCGTATTCGAATCCTTGACCTCCTTCTCCTTTCCACTCTGCTCACCGTCACATTTTTTCTGATGCGTCGTTTTGGCAGGCCCGCCGCTTTAGCCGCCGCGCTGCTCTTTGGCCTGAGATATCTGCAGGGCGGACCATCCATGTCGTTGCAGCGCGAATATATTTTGCTTATTTTTATCGCGCTTGCGGTTTGGGTAACTTTGTTTGATGACCTGATTTTCAGACGCCGCATACTCATTGGATTATTATTCGGTCTGGCTGCAGTGATCAAACCTCATGCCGCAATCGGACTCCTCCCCATCCTGCTCTTTGACATCACGGAAATTATTAAACGCCTCAAGTTGACTCTTCTCAAGGCCGCTGCAGAGAGCATCCTGCCCACCTCGGCTGGCTTCTTAATTCCAGTATTGATCATAATCGCATGGCTGGGATTTGCGGGTGCATTGATACCCTTCCTCGGAATCGCTGTAAACTACTGGCCTCTATATTCGCAGATCAATGGTCAAATGGAGATCACTCTTCCAGCGCAGCGAATGTTTTTTTTGCTCGATCAGGTTTGGCGTCTGGGTGGGAACGGGTTTTGGCTAATCCCAGCCATGATCGGGATCTTTCTAAATCAAAATAGACGTACTTATTTGCTGGTCAGCCTCGCTTTGAGTTACGCGATCTATCCCGCCTTATCAGGCCAATTCTTTCCATACCATTACATTCCGTTCATTTATTTTATTATTCTTTTAGGGTCATTATCCATCTCGAAAATTAACCTTCAATCTTTGACATTTAAATCATTACTTATTCAGCTTATATCTTTTATCTTTCTTTGCGCACTCATTCGCCCTTCATCAACTTTCATCCGCCAGCTTGAAGGGAGATCCATTGCCACCTCTACAGATCGATCTGCTGAAATCGCGCAATTTCTTCAAAAGAATTTGGAAAAAGGTGATACTGTTCAGCCGTTGGACTGGACGGGCGGGGCGTTGCTTGCGATGCTTGAAACTCGCGCACACATCGCTACGCCTTATGTTTTTGATTTTTATTTCTACCATCATGTTTCGACATCATACATAAAGTTCCTGCGCGCGGATTTTATAAACGACCTGCAGACCAGCCCCCCGCGTTTCATCATTGAGGTTACTGCGATAGACAAGCCCTGGATCTCAGGCGCTGATACCTCGCGTGAGTTCCCAGAACTACGAGAATTCTTGAATGGGAATTATTCCGTTACAATTCAGAAAGAGGATTATGTCATTTATATGCGACATTAGTTGATTGGCGTTCACGGACTGCCCTACCTTATGAAGAATCTGCACCGCCTTACTATTTTTTATCTCATTCTGCCATTCATCATTTTTTGCATGGGTTGGCTGCGATTATCCATTGCCATTCCGCTTGTGGCTGTCATTCTTTGGACTGTATGGCAATTACTTAAACAAAGATCTGCCGATTATTCTGCTGTTCACTTATCACGATCCACTTTTTTTTACTTATTACTCATTACCGGTCTCTGGGTCTTCCTCTCCGGCGTTGGTGGATACGCCTTCCAGAACTGGGACCATCACTGGCGCAATGCAGTTTTGCGCGATCTCATTAATTATGACTGGCCTGTGTTTTATTCCACACCTGAGACGGGGCCTGTCAAAATGTTGGTTTATTATGTGGGATATTGGCTTCCCGCTGCCCTAGTGGGAAAAGTATTAGGATGGCAGGCCGCAAATTTCTTCCTTTTCCTGTGGACGTGGCTTGGGGTTGTTCTGGTTATAGTACAGCTTGGACTAAAACAAAAAGCATCCGCACTGAAAGTGACGCTTTTTCTCATCTTCTTCAGCGGTATGGATGCGCTTGGCTCACTCCTTTTTGCCAAGGATTATCCAACGCTCTGGCCTCCCGTTCAGCATCTTGAAATTTGGGCTGGAAATTTGCAATACTCCGCGTTCACCACGCAATTATTCTGGGTATTCAATCAAGCAGTTCCTGCGTGGTTATGTATTGTAGTCATTCTGGATTTAGACAGCAAGCTCTCCGAAAAGCAGGGACAAACGCTCGAAATTACCCAAAAGATATTTATTTGGTCGCTGTGTTTTTTCTTC
>CAIWRB010000266.1 GCA_903914955.1 uncultured Chloroflexota bacterium
ACTGAGCACTACATCAAGAGCTGTGAGCAGGTCATCACTATCGGAACCCTGCTTCTGCAAGCGGACACCTTGGTGACTAGCGATGAGGATGAGCTTTCGTTCCTGGAGGCTCTGCCATTTGAGGCGTCCACGGTCTCAAAGTATAAACAAATTGCCAAGCATCCTGTCCTATCGGATCTCAGTCTTCTGCGCCGTCTACCGTCCGCAATGTCTACGCTTTATGAGTTTTCGAAATCGTCAGAACAGGCGCTTTTGGATGGCATAAATTCCGGTGAAATCCACCCAACGTCAACCCGAGCCGACGCTTCGAAGTTTGCTAGAGAAAATCCAAAAGCTGCCCATGCAGGCAGAGGTGCTCCAGTGAAGGAAAGTACTGCCATCGATTTTTCCCAGGTGAAAATTAGCACTGAATGCACTGCGGAAGAGCAGGACGCAATCCTGCAAGAGCTATTGAAAATCAGAACCAAGTTTCCTGGGCTGATTTTGAAAGTGTCCAAGCTGGCAGGTATTCGTTATAAAGATGCGTTGCGTACCTCTGCGGAAACAGCACTGGATGAAATAATCGCATCTCAAGACTCCGAGAAGCAAAAGCTGGCGAATTTAGTTTCACATGCGATTCTTGATTCAAGAAAGAATAAGGGGATCTTGTCATCCGGCTTTAAGTGGAGGACACGACTTGTAAATGTGCTCAATGTGGATAAAGAGGCTGAGATACGAGAGAGCGCGATATACAAATTTGCCAGACGCGAAAAGATTGTGACTCGTTATACACCGATTGGTGAGGTTGATCCCGTCGCAGGAATATGGGCTAAAGTAATAGACTTCTGCGAGGGTGATAAGTCCGCGATAGCAAAGTTAAGATCATTTCTCGGAAAGGACAGTCGCAAAAGCGGCGCCAGATTGATTCAGGCAAAGAAACTGGGTCATCAAATGTTGGCGCAAATGGAAACTCTGTGAATGGCACTCTTCTACACACAGTCTAGGTTGGTCAAAGATCATCCGTTGAACAAAGAATGGATTGATCTTCACTACTTGTCCGACAAGGAAATGCGATTGTGGTGGTCGGCATTCTCACAAATAATCGTTCGAGATTATGAAGAGAACGGAATGCCACCTCGCAAAGGAACAGATGAAGTTGATATATATCGGCAATTTCGATCGCTGGTGTCCTGTGACGTGGATAAGCAGATTTCGAGGGACACGACAGACGGTGGAGCTGTGATTCTGAATTCACTGCGTATTCCTGCTGCAACACATTTCTTCGAAAATATGTATGTAGCGAAGGACAAGCAGGGTGATAAGTGGATTTCAGTGATGGATGTGTTCAAAAATCCACTTGAGTTTGACAGCATTAGGTTGATCAAAAATGATGCTCGTTTTGTATATTCAGACTATGCGTCAGGTCGTGTTTCAATTGAAGAATATATTTCGGATCACTATGACAAATATGACTTTTGGTTCCATCACCCCGCAAAGAAGTCGAAGCACCTTTTTGGAAAAGTACATGGCAAGGTATCAGACGTTAAATCACTCGCTGCTACGAAGGTTCTAGATAAACGAGTTTTGCTGGATCTCGAAGGCTTCAGCGATAGCGATATTGTCTATCTGAAGCAAATTACCAGAGGGACAAGGATTCTTCCGCTTGGTTTTACCGTCTTTCAAAGCAGTACGATCATGGCACCTACGAATTTCCCGTCAGTAGTTGCCAAGACTATATATTCCAAGTTCGCCCTTCCGAAAGAGGGGGATGATGGAGTTATCATTTGGGACCCGTCGATGGGGTTTGGTGGTCGCCTTCTCGGCGCATTGAGCACTGTAGATCGAAAGATTCACTATATCGGTACCGATCCAAATTCACTTAATTATTTTCATGGTGGGAATAGCCGCTACGGGAATCTTGAACGTGTTTTTAAGAGTGAAATTCGATCAAGACGTGATAATTTCACCGGAACATACATCAAGTC
>CAIWRB010000267.1 GCA_903914955.1 uncultured Chloroflexota bacterium
GTAATACGCTCAAAGTAACTATTATCAGGTAAAGGACCGCGCCCATATTCAAGGTCAACGACGGTCGCGAGTAATTGCAGCGTAGCCGTTTCGAGTAAGATCTGCGCCTGCGGTGTCACGACTACTAATTCACCTTTTGGCTCAAGGCGTGAGCGGATGCCAGGATCATTGAAAGCGTGTTGCGACATCAATACTTTCGTGGCAGTTTTGATATCGTTTTTGTCGAACAACCATATCTCAAGAGCAGTGACTTTCTTCGGCTCGCCAACTCCGATCGCTTCAGATACGCCGACGCCGTATTCTCCCATGAACTCGCCAGCCTGTGTATCAATGCTGAAGGATTCATCATACAAGTCGTCCCCAAGCACGTAGGTGGTCATATTTTGTGTAATTGGCGGAGCCAGCCCTAGTTGTTCAAAATTGGTTTTCTCGGCGTTACGGCTGATCTCAACGGACTGCATGGTCGGAGTCACTTCCCCGCTGCCTCGTTTGCTCAAAAATCTAAATAGGTAAAATCCCGCCGCCGCCATAACGCCCAATACCAAAACAGAACCAAAAATAATAATCGTGGTCTGGGTTTTTAAGGAGCCGCTACCCGTTTCTGGTTGCGTTGATTGCCCGCCACCAGTTGAAAGTGCTTTTGCAACCAACTCACCATATGATTTAATCACTGATGGGTCTGTATTGCCCGCATCTTTCTGGATCGTTTCAAATGCTGGTTGCGCGCCTGCCCCCAGACTCTGCCATCGTTGAACTGCCAGATCAGGGCTCTGGTTCACGCGATAGGAGTCAATCGCCATGCGCAGGTAATCCACTTGTAGATCTGCTCACAAATAATCAGGGGTGGCATCCTTAAAGTCTTTTGTACCCCAACCGATGAACATCCCAATGATCAGCGCAATAATTACAGCAAAAACCGGGACGATCGGCAGTTTTTTCAATAAGGCTACGATAAACTGCATAATAAACTCCTTTTTCTGGTTATGGTTTTCTGATTATACATCGTATTGCAAAAGCCTTATATAACAGATTTATTGCCGTGCTTCCATTAAGAATATTGTACGCTCGGAATCACGGACGGACTCGGATCTCTGTATTATAAAGCTGGAAGAAAATGCGGATTCAAACCCTTCGCGCGTGTAATTCGGGAAAATATCCTCGCGCGAAGCCAGTAATTTTTGCACCTGCGAATCAGATTTCGGCACGAACTCGATCACGAGCCACCTGCGGCAATGTGACGCGAAAAATTCCGCGAGCTGCGGCAGAGGCACATTATTTGAAATGGCTAGGTGATGAATGACCGCCAAGGCAAGCACCATATCCACAGGCCCGCGCGTGCCGAATGAATCACGTTCGCTATTATCCCAGCCCAACGCAGGGCTTGGATTGGTTAAGTCTAATACCAACGGCAGAATGTTTTGGTCTTTTTTCGTTTTCACTGTGCGATAATTTTGCTCAACTGCAGCAGGGTCAATATCAAACGAAATCGTGAACGCGCCTGATGACGCGGCTTCGCGGCTGAATACGCCTGTGTTGCCGCCCAGGTCCCAAACCAGCGTGGGCTTTTTTTCAACAGACCATTCTTTAACAAGTTGTTTTTTATGTTCAAAAGCCGAGTCTGTGTAATTCGTATTCTCGTAGTAATCGCCCCATTCTGTGCCAGCAGGCTTCCAGGTCAACTTTTTGATCGTGCTTTCGAGGCTTTCGATCAAGCCAGTCAATGCCTGCTTCGACAAGCCGCCTTTGCGCGGCGCAGTCACTTTATCGGAATATCGTTTTTGCGCGCCCGCGTGAATGTGGATGTGAGTCAGCAAGCCGAAGTTGAATTTTGTCTTCGCCGGTAACAGCCTGCTCACAAGGTCGAGCGGCACGCCGTCAATGTAGACGCGTAGCAGCTGACTCAAACGCACATCTCGATAAGCCATCAAAGCAAGCGGCGCAAGAAAATGCTGGCAGAATTGTTTGTATGCCACCCACGGTTCACCCTCTTTGTAAATCTCAAAGGAAAGCGTGTCGATCAACGTCGCTTTGCCCCGCACAAATTGAATGTTGTAGGCGCTGGCATCTTTCAACGACATATCCAATTTCAACGCTCGTTTTTGAATGGACAATGTCGCCAGCGCGGCATCTTTTAATTGACTGAATGACCATTCATACGGATAGGAGATGAACGCTACCCGCTCAGGCTGGATGACTTTAAACACCGCATCTGCCCGCCCTGGTAATTGATCTGTCTCAGAATGCGGAATTAGCAGGTTGGCTTTGACCAACTTTGCATACAATCCTGAATCCATTAACCGAGCATAATCTAAAGAATACACACGGTTGATCTGTCGATACAGGGTTCCATTGTCAGTAAATAGGAATCCGCTTGGGTCGCGGAAAGAAGCGGAGAGCTGTCCAGTTTTACGCATCGCCTGAATCATTATCCTCTTCTTCAGGCTTCGGCTTGACTCCAAAATATTTTTTAATCCCGCCCCACGAAGCGCGCAAAGCAACGCCAAGCCCCAGCAGGACAGCGATCGCAATTTGAATGATCATACTCCCGGAGCCGGGGTCTAGATATGGAAGGGGTGCAAAGTGCATTTTATTCTCCAGTAGGCCGCGCGGATAGCGTGACGTTTTCCATCAACACGACGTCAGGCCTATTCAACAGTTTCAGGAACGATTTCTTCCAGCAGGAAGGATTCGGAACATGTGAGGCATTGCGCTTCACGTTTATTGGCAACGACCAACATGCCTTTACATTTGGGGCACGGCACAGCGAGCGGTTTTTTCCACGAAGTGAAATCACAATTTGGATAGTTGACGCAGCCAAAGAACGTGCGTCCCTTGCGTGTTTTTCGTTCAACCAGATCACCGCCATCGGTCGGGCACGAAACACCGATCTTCAACAGCCATGGCTCTGTGTAACGACAATCAGGGAAACCGCTGCACGAAATGAATTTTCCAAAACGCCCATAACGAATGACCAATTCCTTGGTGCAAGTTGGGCAGGCGCGGCCGATCGGTTCGGGTCCGCTTTTGGTAACGGGCATTTCGGCTTGCGCTTTTTTCACGTCTTCTGCGAAGGGTGTATAGAACTCGCGGATCGCGTCTGTCCATAACATTTCACCAGATGCCACCTGATCGAGGTCTTCCTCCATGTGAGCGGTGAAATTAAAATCCACTACTTCGGGAAAATATTCGACCATCAGGTCGTTGACTTGCAAGCCGGTATCCGTTGGAATTAAGCGTTTATCCACGCGTTCAACATAACCGCGTTGTTGAATTGTGGAAATGGTCGGAGCATAAGTGGACGGGCGGCCAATGCCATTTTCTTCCAGCGCCTGCACGAGTGAGGCTTCTGAAAAGCGCGGCGGGGGCTGCGTGAAGTGTTGTTCAGGAATGAGTCGCACCAGATCCTGCTGTTGTCCTTCGGCAATGCCCACAGGGATTTTTACATTTTCTTCGTCATCTTCGGTTTTGACATCTTCATTTTTTGCTTCTTCGTAGACCACCAAAAAGCCGGGGAATTTGACCGCTGACCCAGAGGCGCGCATGAGATATTCATGTTCATTCGTTTTGCCAGTGACTTCCACCTGCAAGGTGTCAAAAATCGCCTGTTCCATTTGCGAAGCGACGAAGCGCTGCCAGATCAAACGATATAACTTGAACATGGCCGGGTCAAGGTAATTTTTTACTTTTTCAGGATCTCGCATCGCGGAAGTCGGGCGGATGGCCTCATGTGCTTCCTGCGCATTTGCTGCTTTGGTCTTATACATGGGCGCTTCAGGGGGAAGATAATCCTTCCCATATTTTCCTGATACATATTCACGCGCTTCACTTTGCGCGATCGTCGAAACATTCATCGAGTCGGTACGCATGTAGGTGATCAAACCTGTCGTGCCGCCTTCGTCAATATCCTGTCCTTCATATAATCCTTGCGCGAGCCCCATCGTGCGTTTGGCGGTGAAACCAAGTTTACGCGAAGCTTCCTGCTGCAAAGTGGAAGTTGTAAAAGGACCCAATGGTTTACGTCTGCGCTCTCCGCGCTTGACCTTCGTCACCGTGTACGCGGCAGTTTCCATGTCGATCAAAATTGGTTTGACTACCGCTTCATTTGTCAGTTCAGGCTCTTTATCATCAATGCGCGCCAACTTCGCAAGAAAAGCAGATTTCAAAGTCTCATGCTTAAACTCGCCGTGGATTGACCAATATTCGACAGACTTAAACTCATCAATTTCACGTTCACGCTCGACGATCAGCCTGAGCGCCACTGATTGCACCCGCCCCGCTGACAGACGTCCGCGCACCTTCTCCCACAAAATGGGGCTGATGCTATAGCCGACCAGACGATCCAACACACGGCGCGCCTGTTGCGCGTTAACCAGATCCATATTGATATCGCGCGGATGCGCAAACGCTTCCGCAACAGCGGGCGCGGTAATTTCATGAAACACCACGCGTTTGGTACGTGCTGGATCGATCTGCGCGGCTTCCATCAAGTGCCACGAAATCGATTCGCCTTCCCGGTCAGGATCGGTCGCGAGGAAGATTTCTTCTGCCGTTGAGGCGAGCTTCTTGATCTCTTTGACCACATCCTTCTTTTCATTGGGCACACGATACTTCGGCTCAAAATTATTTTCCACATTTACAGAAAGTTGTGACTTGAGCAGATCGCGCACATGTCCCACCGAAGCGCGGACCGTGTACCCTTTGCCGAGAAAACGCCCAACGGTCTTGGCTTTGGCAGGAGATTCTACAATGACCAATTTACCTTCACGGATGACAACTTTTACCGGCTTTGGCGGCGCGACCATATCCGCGTGGGCATCTGTTCTGCCCATACGATAGAGTTTTGTGCCGCAAACAGTACATACCGCTATGTTAACAGGAGATCCCTTCGCATTGAATCCTGCGACAGGATCTTTCATCTCCCGTTTGGTCTTACACTTCATACAATAAGCTTCCATCAATTATCCTCGTAAACTTCTCTCACCTCTGCCCATCTCCTTAAGAGAGTTGGGTTGGGGTGAGGGCGATTTATAAATATTTTTCCTGATTATGTTTCTTCAAATGTCCAACCACATCGCGAACCTTTTGCGATTGTTCGGTTTTGCAGATCATCAAGACATCGCCGGTATCCACAATCACCATGTCGTCCACACCAATGGTCACGATCAAGCGCTCATTACTGCTGCCATACACCAGGGTGTTATGAGTTTCATGGGCAAGATGCAGGCTGCTGTTCGTTGAAATATTACCATCCATATCAGGCAAAAGCACTTCAAACAGAGATGACCACATTCCAACGTCACTCCAGCCCAAGCCGCCTGCAGGCAGAACCGCCACCCGCTCCGCTTTTTCCATGATACCGTAATCCACTGTCTCAACTTTGAGGTCGCGCCAGTTTTCATTTAACGCTGCCGCCTGTAATTCCGTGCCCCACGTAGACGAGATATTCTTCAACGCGCTTCCCAGTTCGGGCATTTGCTTGTCTATCTCGCTCAAGATCGCATCCGCGCGCCAGATGAACATGCCGCTATTCCATGAGTGATCTCCCGTGCGGAGTAATTGTTGCGCAGTTTGATCATCGGGTTTTTCGATGAAACGCTTGACCTTATACGTTGGATATTTATATTGACCATTCAACGGCTCGCCTTGTTGAATGTAACCATATGCAGTGGATGGTTGAGTTGGAGTAATGCCCAGGGTCACCAGGTATCCATTTTCTGCGACATCAAAAGCAGCGTGAAGCAGGTAATGGAACAGGTCACGGTTGCGAATGAAATGGTCTGATGGTAATACTGCCATCTCAGCGTTTGCATCACGCTTATGAAGTACAGCGGCCGCCAATCCCACCACTGAAGCTGTCCCGCGCGGCGCAGGCTCGATGATGTAATTTTCTGCGGGGATCTCAGGAACCTGCAAACGCATTTCACGCGCCTGCTCTTCCACTGTCACAACCAGGATGCGATCAGGAGTAAATAAATTATTCAAACGCTGTACAGTGCTTTGAAATAAAGTCTCCTGCCCAATCAGGGGAAGCAATTGCTTGGGTTTTTCTTTTCTCGAAACAGGCCACAGGCGAGTCCCACCGCCGCCTGCCATGATAACTGCATAAGTATGTTCCATAATATTCACGTATTACTAAGATCCTAACTGAAAATTATTAAGTCTTATATCAATGTCTCCAAGACGCCCAGAAATAAAATTGTAGCTTCGTGTCTTCAAGGTTGATTTTCAGATAGACTCTAATTCGTAAACACCTCTCCTCAAGTTTTGTAATTGGCCTGCTCTTCGCGCAGCGCGACATAGTTCATGCCGCCCACCTGACGCACCACGCCTTTCAACTCCATCAGCGCGAGTGTAGCAGAAACTCTCTCAATCGGCAAATCGGCTTGGTTGCGAATTTCGTCCACGTGCAGCGGTTCGCTGCCAAGCAGGTTTAACAAACGCGCTTCTGTTTCATCAGCGGGGATCACTTTGCGCGCGGTTTTGTGTTCGCCGATGCGCGTAAAATCCAAAGCCTGCATAATATCGTTGACGCTTAATAAGGGCTGTGCGCCATTCTGGATCAACTTGTTCGTGCCCTTGCTTTGAGGCGCAAGTATACTCCCTGGCACCGCAAACACTTCGCGCCCCTGTTCAGCGGCGAACTCTGCGGTGATCAACGCTCCGCTGGTTTCACCTGCTTCAATGACGACGACCGCCAATGATAAACCAGAAATGATCCGATTGCGCGGCGGAAAATTAGACGCGTCTGGCGGCGTGCCTGGCGCGTAATCGCTGATGATCGCGCCGCGTTCCATCATTTGCTCGGCAAGTTTCAAATGTTCAGGCGGATAAATTTTATCCACGCCCGAGCCCAAAATGCCGATAGTGCGTCCACCCGCTTTCAGCGAAGATTGGTGCGCGATCGCATCCACACCGCGCGCGAGGCCGCTGATGACCGTGATCCCATTCGATGCGAGGAACGAAGAAATTTCTTCGGTGATCTGCCGGCCATACGGCGTCACTCTGCGCGTGCCAACGATCGCGACCGCGAACAGATCGTCGGGCAGATATTCGCCGCGAATATACATCACGGGCGGTGGTTGGTCAATCTCTTTTAATCGTGATGGATAAGCTTCATCCTGCCAGGTCAGGATTTTTATCCCCTGCGATTCGATCTTCGCCCAGACTTGATCGAGACTAACATTTTGACGCGCCGCGAGCACACGTTCGATCACTTTCGCGCCCAGGCCTGCTTCTGCCAAAGTGGCAGAGTCAGCGCTCCAGGCAGATTGCAGATCGCCAAAGTATGCGACCAAGCCCTGCATGCGCACCGCGCCAATGCCTTTGATTAAGTTAAAACCCACCCAATATTTTTTATCGTCCATGGCGAAAATTGTTACAGGTTGGAAGGTTCGACTTGCAACTTGCAACCTTCAATCTGAAACCTGTGATCTACAATCCCTCAAGCAGATGAACTTTCAAAGTACGCTGATCCATATTCAGTTCCAGAATGACCGAAGGAATGGCGGGTAGGAGAATCTCTTTGCCAGATTCATCCCGAACGACATAAACATCGTTCGCACCGGTTTCCAATATTTCAACCAACTTGCCAAGCGGAGTCCCGTTCTCGTCCACGACATCCAGATCGATCATTTCATATTGATAATGCTGGCCTTCAGGAAGTGGAGGAACTTCTGTGGCTTTGACATAGACCCACTGATTGCGAAGTTTGCTGGCATCTTCGGGTGTGTCTGTTCCGCGAAAGCTAACCAGCAAACCGTTTGCGTGCGGGCGGACAGTATCGAGAGTGAGCGGCTGATGTTTTTCGCCGACTAAAACTTTGCGGCCTGATTTTATACGTTGGGGAAAATCAGTGTGCAGATCCATGATGATCTCACCATACACGCCATGCGAGCGGCGCAGATATCCGATCACTAAATAGACAGGCTCGCCTGCCGGCGAGCCTGGTGATTGCTGTTGTACGGGCATTAGGGTTCCATCACATCAAGCGTGGCTTGTTTACCTTCGCGTTCGGCGGCCACTCGGAGAAGGACGCGAATGGAGTTCGCTACTTTTCCGCCTTTGCCGATGACGCGTCCCATATCATCTTTTGAGACATTGAGTTCGATGCGGACTCGTGAACCGTTTCCGCTCTGGCTCACTTGCACGTCTTCGGGATGCTCTACCAGGGATTTGGCGATGTATTCAATGAGGTCTTTCATAATAAAGCCTATTCTTCCTCACCCTAGCCCCAACCCTTCCCCATCGGGGAAGGGTTGAGGATGAGGGAATATATTACTTGGTGGTTCTTGCGGGAGCGGCGCGTTTGGCTTCAGCTTCGGCGGCCTCAGCAACAAGGGCTTCAACTGACTCGCCTTTTTTGAAGCGGTCAAATCGGAGCTGTGTGCCGGCAGACTTGAAAATCTGCGCCACTGATTCAGTTGGCAGAGCGCCATTCTTCATCCAATGATAAACGCGATCTTCCTTAATGTGAATGGTGGCGGGATTGGTGCGCGGATTGTACACGCCCAAAATTTCCAAAAAGCGACCATCGCGCGGGGATTCTTTATCCGCGGCGATGATACGGTACGTGGGTTGGCCTTTGAGACCAATACGACGTAAACGAATTCTTACCATGTTGACTTACTCCTTTAGTGTGTTTTGTGCCCATTCGGGCATGTTATGTCTCAGACAGGCAAGAGAGGGTTGTGTGCAAGGTACAC
>CAIWRB010000268.1 GCA_903914955.1 uncultured Chloroflexota bacterium
GTACCGGCAAATGAAAGCAGTGTTTGTCCACCCCACACATAAGTGCGGATGGCGGGTGTGAAGGTTAGCATGGATGGTATGAAGTTTGACATGGCGATATTACCTTTTTATGAAATTATTCTCACGGTTAGGTGGCGTTGCTTAGGACACTTTCGCCCGAATTATAGCAATAAAAGAAGATTGTCATGTATCATCTCAATAAATGGGGATTAGGGAAGCAAATAGGATCAGCCCAAATTAAAGTCAATGGCTAATTTTGTGATTGACTCAGCAAGCAGAAGAGCAGTGACAAGGTACAAGATGAAAAGTGCTACAATGATTATGTAATAGCCAATAAAATAGCAGAGCCATACATAACGGGGGCATTTGAAAGTTACGCGACTCAGGTTTTACCTATACTGCCAATTGGATAAAAATCGCGATTCTTTGGACACAGAAATCAGGTGTTTATGGGCACGCTAATATTTTTTTATCGTTTTCAGGCCCGTCGATCGAGCATGTTTTCATTCCGCAAAAGGAAAACCCTTTGAATACCAAAGTCACAACAAAATTGTCTACAGGGAAAAATGAACAAGGCTTACTACTTGGCTCATCCGCTAGTATTTGAGCTTTGAAAGAGGATCATCATGCTTTTACGCTTATTTCATAATTTCCTGGGAGCAACAGGATGAGCAGGATCCTTTTCTGGATACAACAGAAACACCTTCTTAATCTTATGCGTTCTAAAATCCCATTAAAATTGCAGGCCTTGCCTAATTATGTTTTTGTCATTTTTCTTGTATAATGCACGTGAAATAAAGTATTCCAAATTTCGATCACGATGAGAGGAAAATATTATGCGACGCGGACGAATCTGGATTTTTGTACTTCTGATTGTAATAATTGGTTTGGTGGTGGGATTTGTAGCTATTCGCCAGTTTTTAGTTCCCGCAACACCCGCTGAACAACCCGCGGTTAACGTTGAAGTATTTATCGCGGGTCAAAATATCCCACAAGGCGGTAAGATCACAGAGGAACTACTGACAACAATAACAGTTCCTCAAGATAAGGTAGTGTCGGTCATGTATACACGTGATGAATTAGGCGCTCTCCTTAATAACAAGGTAGCCAAATTCCCGCTTGACCAGGGAGTTGTCATCACTGAATCAATGGTGAATGATGCCGGGACCGCTGTTTCGATCTCAGGACCGCAATGGGCATCACTAATTCCGCCAGGCATGACCGCCATGTCACTGCCAGTCAGCCGCCTTGCAGTGTCGGGGTACGCGATCAATGATGGTGCGCATGTTAATCTAAATGCGTGTTTCCTCTTTGTAGATGTAGATCCCGCATTCCAAACCATACTTCCAAATCTGACAGCGGCATTAACGGGTACAGGATTTGGCGCGGACGCTTTGCCTGTTCTTACACTTGGTGCAGGAGCTGCAGGCTCGCCACAAGGAAGATTGGAACTTGACCCCTCCCTGCAACAACCTTTTTATTTGCTCCCCTCTGAAGCGCAACGACCAAGGATGGTTTGTCAAATGTTGCTTCAAGACGCGGTGGTTTTGAAATTGGGAAGTTTCCCGCTTACCTCGGAAGCAGTTGTCGCAACCGCGCCAGTCGCTGATCCGAATGCAGTGCCACAAGCGCCTGCAGCCCCCGACATAATCACCTTGATCGTTTCTCCGCAGGATTCGATCACCCTATCCTATTTAATTTATACGAACGCGCAAATTTCAATGACACTGCGTAACCCAACCGATCTGGCGCGGCAGGCCACCGAAGCATCAACTTTGCAGTTCCTGCTCAGTCAATATAATATTCCCATTCCTGCGAAACTCCCATATGCAATGCAGCCTGCATTTGATCTAAAATA
>CAIWRB010000269.1 GCA_903914955.1 uncultured Chloroflexota bacterium
TCTTGACAGGATTTTCAATTCCTTAACTTGTGACTGATGTCCTTAGTATACCTAAACATTTCCTTGAAGTTACCCTAGCTATGCATCGCGTTACTCGACACATCCATGGCGTACCCGCATCCTTTCCTGGCACCGCCCTGCGCTTCCTTGATGTTCACATATCATCCCTTGTTGTTGCAAGATGAAGGACACTTGCGCCGCACGCCACATCGTCCCGATGCTTTTTCGTGAGTGCAGGTGTAAAGGATGAAGAGGGAAAGACTGGGGGAAAGGAAGAATGGTCAAAGGGACAGGCAGGTCAGGATGGCTTGATGATTGCCCGCATGACATCTTCCAATGTTGTTTCGAACGACGGTTGCATGTCCGCCTGTTGACCTACATGTTTATGATGCGGGAAATTTTGCAGACGGGTGTGATGCGGGGCGTTATCCCAGCCGATTTTCAGTTCATTCTCCGCGGTAAGCCAATAATAACTGTAACGGCTGAGCGCATCTCCGCCCCACTGCTCTGTAACCCGCAGATTGGAGCCATCTTTAAGATACAAAATCAGGCGCAACAGTTCTTCATCCAACTCGATCACAACAATGCGGGCGACTTGGGCGGCAAACAGCGTTTCAATTTGCAGTAGTCTATCAACCGCCAACATGGCTTGTCTCGCCGCCGAGCACTCCGCGGCTGGTGATTTTTTCCAGCGCGGCTAGGTCCTTCTCGCATTGCACGGCAACCTCCGCCCAGTGCATCCACATCAGATAGTCTTCGTGCATCTCATATCCCGCCTGGTCGGGAAGTCCGCTGTCATTCAAAGCATTTAATGTGGTCTGATATTTTTCTTCAAAACTACGTGCCTTACTCTGTGCCAGGAACAGGCGCTGTTTCAAACTAGAGAGTCGGATGGCCGCGCCATGAGTAATAATGGCTTCACGCTCGAGCGGGGGAAGCGCCAAAAAGGTATTTTCAATTTGTGTATTTACTTCAGCAGGCATGGGAAACTCCAAACTTTTACAAAGTGCCGCACGCATGGCTCACATGCGTAACTAAATCAGAATTAAGATTTTTACTCGTAATTTCTTCCGACAAGTTTAGTAATTTATGCAACAAGCGGTGGGGCAGGCAGATTGATTCATTATACCGTATCCATAAGCGTCTGCTCGGCACACATGGGAAATAACCAGCATCCGCCCTTCCGACATGCTTCGCGATGCGAAATATCGAAAGAGACAAACTATTTTATGACCACAACAAGCCGGCCCGCGCTTCGTGCGCCAAACCAGTTCGCTATTTTTTTCGTTCGATCTGCGCGCTGGGCATGTCTCGACAGGCTCGACAACCGCCAGCGTACGGCCGCGCAGCAGGCTGAGCAAAACGCGCACACGCTCATTACCGGAGATACGGGTGTCAAAGATGGCTTCGCGGAGCGCCCGGCAAAAGGGCCGTCCTGAATGACCACTATCTCACCCGGCTTTAGGCCGTGCAACTGCTCACCGCCATCCCCGTTGATCTGGTCCACACGGTTTCGGATGGCCTGGATAAGCGCATGCGGCATCCGGGCAAAGTTCGAGTATCCGCGCTCCAGATGGGCTGCTTTGAAAAAGCTATAAGCATCCTGATAATCTAATAACTTGACCATCGGTTTGGGCCTGGCAGTTGTTTCCTCGGAAAGGCGCGTGCCTAATTCGCCTGCAAGGATTGTCACTTTCATGTTCGCACTTCCCCTTTGCATTTTTATCA
>CAIWRB010000270.1 GCA_903914955.1 uncultured Chloroflexota bacterium
GATCGTGACAAGTTTGGCTGTATTTTGCGTAACTTCTGTATCAAATGTGTATGCAATTCGATCTTTGCCCGTCGCTTGCGAAAAATCAACCTGAACTAACTCATAACGGGAATAGCTGCATATCGAATAATAATCCATACGTATTTGGTAGCCAGTAACGGGCTTTGAAGTTCAAACCCATAGGCAAAAGTCCCAAGCGCGGAGAGAAAAATAGCCAAAGCGATCGATCTTCCGAGTCGTGTGTTAGCAGCGAAATAAATAACTGTCGCGATAACAGCACTTAACGTTGAAAAAGTAAAAGTAGTGAGAAGGAGGTAGGTAAACATATATTTTTCATGAGCATTGGCAGATCATAGGTCGTTCTATTATTTCCTGTTTAGCAGTGCTGCAGAACTTCAGAACTTCAGAACTTCAGAACTTCAGAAATACTGCTTTGCTCAAGGACTATGTCGGTAAAGGATTAGGAAGCGTAATTTAATGCAAGTTTAGTTTTAAATTCTGAACTGCTCTTGCCGCTCACTCAAGGCACAAATAATTTATAAACTTTGCTACGGTGTTACAACCGGCACGGCATCCAAAGAACCGGTTAGTGTAACCGCCTCGAGGAATACCCAAGCCTTCGTGCCGGGCTGTGCGGCCACGTCCACCTGCACCCATTTCCCATCCGCTGATTTGCCAAGAACAACCGCGATCTCGTTCACAGCGAAAGCGGTCACGATTGCGCCGTTCAGATCGGGCGTGGCGCGCGTGTTGACCGGGCTTACGCCCGCATTACTAACCGTAACAGCGCCCGACGCAGGGGTCTGGGCAACAGGAGCCACCACGGTCAACCCAAGTACATTTGCCAGTTCCACAGTATAGCCGTCGTGAAGTTTACGCGCGTTCGAGATGCCGGTTTGTAAAACTTCGGGTTTCGCCCCATTTAGCATGCCCAGTAATGTGTCAATGACCATGTTCATGTGCGCGACTTGCAGGTTTTTCAATTTTCCGAGGCAGGATGGCACCGGTTCATCCTGTGAGGCGCGGCGGATCTTCTGTAGTTCGGCAATGGCCGATGGAAGTTTGTCAGCTGTTAAGCTGGCCGCCAGAGTGGAAGCATCATCAAACTCGCGCATATGGTTATGTACGCGCTGGGCCAGCACACGCTCATATTGCGGCGCGCACGGGTCAATGGTTGCGGTGGATTCCACAATAACAGTTGATCCCGGTGTGGCAACAACAGCCGCCGGTTGAGGGGTGGCCCCACCGCCGCACGCGCTCAAGGCCAGCGCGGAAAGCAGCACGCACAGAACGATCATCTTCTTAATCATATTTATATCTCCTGCGTTTTTTTGTTTTTCCATCTCCCGCACAAAACCCACTTGGAATTCGGAAAAGTGACGAATTAATATAAATGGATCTTATCGGTAATAAGCCGGGATCATTTTCCAACACTTATGTATTTTGCCAAAACAAGAACCCCTATTGTTACAGTTACACAACACATCTGGAAAACGCAACAAATTTATTTTTTACACCAAAGTAATGATCTTTTGGCTGGAAGTAATTTATTGTAACTCACAAGATTATTTTTTATTCAAAGTCAGATGCCAGCAAATATCACGATCCTCTTCATCTGCAGACAAATATTTACGGTCAGAATTATCTGGCGCAAAAAAATAAATGAAAGGACGGCCCATGACAGGCCGTCCTTTATAGGATCGGGTTTGTCTAATTCTTTACCAGGATGTAGTATCCCAGCATATTGACCCATGATTGGAAGAAACCATCTGCGCTGAATGTGTTTGGAACCAATTCCCAGGCAGTGCCGTTCCAGAACATGATCGAGTATTCAGTTGGATTTGCGCCTTCCGGAAGTTTGAAGGAGACCATCAGCTGGCCGATATCGTTGGCTGAAGAATGCTGGCCATCTTCAATGGATAATTTGAAGGCCGAGACAAAAGTACCTACAGCCGGCTTCCCTGGCAGGTCATTTTCCATCGTTTTGAAAGCGGAAGCGTGAGTGCCGTTACCCTTGGAACCGCAGGGGATCGTGACATGGTCTCCATCATTAAGTTCGTCAGTGTACAAGACCAGGCCGAGGTAGGAATTGCATTCAAAATCCTTTTCCTGCAGGCTGGCGCCTTCCGGGAAGTACTCATAGCCCATACCGGCAGGCTTAGCCGTGGGTTCGTCCACTTCATCCGCCTCAACAACACTTGCGAACTCCACACAGTCGCCGACGAAAGCTGATTCGGGGTTGATCCAGTTCTGACCCTCTTCACCGTTGCCGTTGGTGACTACTGTCCCGCCGAACGTGGTGGACCCGCCGAAGTTGTTGATGTTGACGCCAAAGCCGTCATTGTTGCTGTAGGAACCCGAACAGATCAAAATGCTGGCGGGTCCGTGGGAATAGGGCTGGCTGTCCACAGGGCCCATAAAAACGAAACCACCATCCTCATCATTTCCTTTATTTCCATTGGCTGTGACGTGATCCAGATAGACCGAGGACAGGTCTTCGTCATCGTCAGACTCGTTAGACCAGATGTTCACGTACAATCCGCCGGAGTAATTGTTGTTGAAGGAAGAGGAGGTGACGGTTATATCTCCGCTGACGATTCCGAGGTTTGCGCCATAATAGTTTTCCTCCGACGTAACAGAGTCGATATCGATGTCGCCGTAATATGTCGACGCATCCAGCCCGCTATCTTCATTGTCCGAGAATTCAGAATCTGAGACTGTAATTTCGCCGAGGGCTGAAAAAGCATCGATGCCCCAGCCATTGGTATTAGCTTGAACATCGGTGATGGTGACATTGCAAGTCAAATCCTCATCAGTACAGGATTCTTCGTCATCATTGTAAGTTGCGTAACCTGCGTACGCGGACAATCCGGCGTCGCCATTTTCGTTGAAGAACGAGTCAGTGACGGTTATATCTCCGCCGTAATCGTTCCAAAGATCTGCGCCAGCACCATCGTCGTTATATTCGGCAGTTACGCCGTCTAGTGTGATATCGCC
>CAIWRB010000271.1 GCA_903914955.1 uncultured Chloroflexota bacterium
ATCGGGCATTACTTCAAGTTCGATGATTTCACATTCCAGATCATCAGCGACTTGCTGACTGATTTCCTTCAATCAAATCTCTAAGCCGTTCACAAGTACCTTGCGGCGATACTTCGGACAAAAAACATGGTACTTACAGGAGTAGAAAATATGACGATTGCTTTTATAAGTTTGTGCGCTCATAACAGCTAGTATACAGCTAATCGATGTATACTACAAGCGAAACCGTTCCTTACATCTCCACTGCTAAAGCAGGGAGCTTTACGGAACATTTGGTAAAATAGAAATTATTTCAAATACCTACCTGGTGATTCCTATGATTTTCTCTGACTCAGCCTATATCGGCATTGACCCCACTTCCGCACAAAAGTCCTTTACCTATGCAGGATTGGATCATGATTTGAATCTTATCACCCTTGCTGATGGTGAAATGGAAGATATTCATGCGTTCCTCTCTGAGCAAAGGTCTGCGGTCGTGGCGGTAAATGCTCCGTCGGGAGTGAGCCGCGGGCTTGTCCGCGAGAGGATGAAAAAGAAAATGGTTCAGCCGCACTCGGTCCGCCGAGTGGAGATGCGTGTGGCAGAATTTGAACTGCGGGAACGAGGTATCCATATCGCTGGAACTTCCTCAAAAGAAGGATTATGCTTCGAGTGGATGAAGGTGGGCTTTGAGTTGTACCGTAACTTGAAAAAAATGGGCTTTATAAATTATCCCAAAAGCGATTCTGTTTATCAAGTTTTGGAAACGAATCCACATGCGTGTTTTTGTGTTTTGGCAGGTCAAATCCCTTTGGCGAAGACTTCGTTGGAAGGGCGTTTGCAAAGACAGTTGATCTTGTATGAGCGCGGTATCCGCATCAAGGATCCAATGGATTTCTTTGAAGAGATCACGCGTTACAAGCTTTCCAAAGGTGTCTGGCCGACGGAGTTATTATTTTCACCCGAACAACTTGACGCGTTGGCAGCGGCCTATACTGCATGGCTGGCGGCGAATAAACCTGAGAATATATCCACGATCGGGATTCCAAAAGAAGGACTGATCATATTGCCTGAAAAGGAACTCAAGGAAAAGTATTAAGCAATTAAACCTCCGAAGCTTCAAGCCTTTGGAGGTTTTTTCGTGTATGCTTTGGTAAAATAGAAGCATTCATTTCAAGAAGGATTCTCATGTCAACTGATCTTCAAACTCGCGCGATCAATACACTTCGATTTTTATCTGCAGATGGGGTGCAGAAAGCCAACTCGGGTCATCCGGGACTGCCAATGGGTACCGCCGCAATGGCATACACCATCTGGATGCGTCACCTGCGCCACAATCCCCGCAACCCAAAATGGGCGGGACGTGACCGTTTCATCCTCTCTGGTGGCCACGGCTCGATGTTGTTATATTCCCTGCTCCATGTCACAGGTTATGATGTTTCGCTCGATGACCTCAAGAATTTTCGTCAATGGGGAAGCATCACACCGGGTCACCCTGAATATGGAGTAACACCTGGGGTGGAGATGACCACTGGCCCGTTGGGACAAGGCTTCGCCACAGGAGTTGGCATGGCAATTGCCGCCTCGCATCTTGCCGCAACTTTCAACCAGCGCGGACACGAGATCATTGACCCGTTCATTTATGCAATTGTTACTGACGGCGATCTGATGGAAGGTGTCACATCTGAAGCTGCGTCACTGGCGGGACATTTATCTCTCGGACGATTGATCTATCTCTACGATGACAATCACATCTCGATAGATGGTTCGACTGACCTCGCATTCACCGAAGACCGCGCCGCGCGATTCCGTTCTTATGGCTGGCAAGTTCTGATGGTGGAGGACGGCAATGATGTGGAAGTGATTGATAAACTGATTCAAGAGGCGAAGACCGATCCGCGTCCATCCATTATTATGTGCCGCACCACTATAGGATTCGGCGCTCCGAATCGTCAGGGTACATCCAAGGCACACGGCGAACCTCTGGGTGACGAAGAACTCAACGCTGCAAAAGATAATCTCGGCTGGCCGAAAGCGCCGCGCTTCTTTATCCCCGAGGATGTGCTAGCGTTTTATCGAAAAGCCATAGATCGTGGACGTGAAATTGAAAATGATTGGAAATTGCGTTTCGAGGGATACGCACGTTTATATCCCGCATTGGGCGCAGAATTGTCCCGCCGCCTGGCTGGCGAATTTCCGAAAGATTGGGAATCTGCATTACCAGTTTTCCCTGTGGATGCGAAAGGTATGGGAACACGTGTGGCTTCGGGCAAAACGATCAACGCACTCGCGCCCAAACTCCCCGAGTTGATCGGCGGTTCTGCGGATCTGGCGCCCTCGAACAATACAAAAATTGATGGAAGCCCCTCCTTCCAAAAAGATTCTTACGCTGGCCGCAATTTCCACTTTGGTGTGCGTGAACACGCGATGGGCGCGGCCTTGAATGGGATGGCTGTCTTTGGCGGTGTAATTCCCTATGGCGCTACATTCCTCGTCTTCGCAGATTACGTGCGCCCTGCGATTCGACTCGCGGCGTTATCTCATATCCCATCCATTTTTATTTTCACACATGACAGCGTTGGGCTTGGCGAAGATGGTCCCACACATCAGCCGATCGAGCAGTTGACTTCATTGCGCATCATTCCAAATCTGGTGGTAATCCGCCCTGCAGATGCGAACGAGACCGCCCAAGCCTGGAAAGTTGCCGTTGAACGCCGCAACGGGCCGACAGTGATTGCGCTTTCACGTCAGAACGTTCCAACCTTTGAACGTTCAAACCATCCACCTGTTGAAAAAGGCGCGTATGTATTAAAAGATTTTGGCACACCAGAAATAATTTTGATGGCCTCTGGTTCAGAAGTTGGACTGATTCTTGAATCCGCGCAAAAACTTGAGGATGAAGGCAAAGGTGTGCGAGTGGTTTCCTTCCCAAGCTGGGAGCTGTTCGAGAAACAGGATGAAGCCTATCGCGAGTCAGTCTTGCCGAAAAATATTCAGAAGCGACTCGCTGTCGAAGCGGGCATAGGAATCGGCTGGGAGAGATACGCGCAGTCCGCGATCAGTATTGAACGCTATGGCGCATCCGCTCCCGCGAAGATCATCTTTGAAAAACTTGGCTTCACCGTTGAGAACGTAGTCGCAAGAGCGAAGGAACTTTGATAGGTAGATCCTAATGGTTTTCAAAACCTTTAGGATCTGTTTGTGGAGTGATATGAAAATTGCAGTTGGCTGTGACCACGGCGGATTCCCGCTGAAAGATGTAGTGATCGAATCAGTGCGCGCCGCGGGACATGAAGTAATTGACGTTGGCACATTCAGCGCCGATGCTGTGGACTTTCCCGATTTCACAAAAAAAGTTGGCGAGAAGATCCAAAGCGCTGAAGCTGAGCGTGGAATTTTAATATGCGGCTCTGGCATTGGCGCGGCAATTGCGGCCAATAAAATGAAAGGCGTTTACGCTTCGATCTGTCACGATACATATTCTGCCGCTCAAGGTGTTGAACACGATTCGATGAATGTGCTCTGCCTCGGCGGACGTGTGATCGGGCCAGAATTGGTCAAAGTTTTAATTCCCGCATTTTTAAATGCGCGGTATCAGGGAAACGACAGTGGCAGCGAAAGACTTGCAAAGCGTGTAAACAAAATTAAGGCAATGGAAGCCGGTAATTTGTAATTTTCCAATTACCAATTACCAATTACCAATTACGCACTTATTTTTAAAGGAGCTATTTTTATTATGTCAGAATCAATTAGAAAATTAACGAACCTCGGCCAATCACTCTGGTATGACAACATCCAAAGAAAACTTCTCGAAAGCGGTGAGCTTAAAGCCATGATCGAGCGCGGCGATATTCGCGGCGTGACATCCAACCCGACTATTTTTCAAAATGCGATTGCGAAAACCGACGATTATGATTCCGCGTTGATTCCGCTGGCCTGGTCTGGTTGGGATGCGGAAAAAATATTTTGGCAGCTTGCTGTTGAAGATATTCAGCAAGCCTGCGATCTCTTTCGTCCGCTGTATGATGCAACCAAAGGCGGTGATGGATATGTCAGTCTTGAGGTCAGCCCGTATATTGCAAATGAAACCGAAGCCACCGCCAAACAAGCTAAAGAACTTTGGCAGCGTGTCAACCGCCCGAATCTGATGGTGAAAATCCCGGCCACCAAGGCGGGCATTCCTGCCATTCGTCAAGCCATCGCCGCGGGAATTAATGTCAACGTCACGCTCATCTTTTCTTTGGAGCGCTATGCCGAAGTGATGGACGCCTATCTCTCTGGCCTCGAAGATCGCGCCTCGGCGAATGAATCCATAAATATGATCGCGTCCGTCGCGTCATTTTTTGTTTCGCGCGTAGATACAAAAATTGATCCGCGTCTTCCGAAAGATTCGAGTCTGCTTGGCAAGGCCGCGATCGCAAATGCAAAACTTGCCTATCACGCCTTTGAAGAAACTTTTACTTCTGCGCGTTTCGCAACACTCAAGGCTCGTTTCAGCGCCCGCGTTCAGCGACCGCTGTGGGCCTCGACGGGTACGAAAAATCCCGTGTACTCCGATACCGTTTATGTCGACAATCTTATTGGCCCCGATACCGTCAACACCGTTCCGCCCGCCACGCTGGATGCGTTCCGCGATCATGGCAACGCTTCCATCACCATCACTCGCGGATTGGATGAAGCAAAGACTCAGCTTGCTGAACTTGAGTCCGCAGGCATTTCCATGAATCAAATCACCGACGAATTGGAATCGGAAGGCGTCAAATCTTTTGCGGATGCGTTCAAGATGTTACTCGATGTAGTTGAGGATAGAAGAAAGAAAGCCGCTTCGTCCATTAATCCTTTAGCTGATTCTGTTGCCAGGCGTTTAGCCACACTGCAAGCTGAATCCGTCGCCGACCGCCTGTGGGCGCATGATCCTACACTTTGGGCGGATGATGACCCTGGACAGGCCGAAGTCAAAATTAGACTCGGCTGGCTGCATTCCATTGAAGACGCACGTGCGCGTCTCGAGGGATATGTATCTTTTGCAAAACAGATCCACGAAGAAGGCATTGATCGTGTCCTCGTCATCGGCATGGGCGGTTCGTCATTGACTGCTGAAGTGTTTAGTTCACTGCTCGCCGCAGCGAATATCGAAGCGAAGTTGAGTCTCGCCATTCTTGATTCAACGGATCCACAGCAGGTTGCGCTGGCGGCTGAACAATACCCGCCCGATAAATCGTTATACATTCTCGCCAGTAAATCAGGTGGCACCGCTGAGTTATTGGCCGCGTTTGGTTATTTCTGGGAGCTGAGCAAAAGTGACGGCTCGCGCTTTGTGGTCACAACTGACGCGGGTTCAACTCTGGAAAAACTCGCAAAGGACCGCGGTTTCAGAAAAGTATTTAATGCTGACCCAAATGTTGGCGGACGTTTCTCCGCGTTGACAGATTTTGGTCTGGTTCCCGCTGCGCTGCTTGGCATGGATATAAATAGGTTGTTGAATTCTGCCGAGAAGATCAAGAAAGTTTCAAATGATAATAACAGCGCTGGCTTTGCGCTGGGTGCTCTGCTCGCTGAATCTGCTCTCGCAGGCAGAGACAAGCTCACAGTTTTGAGCGATGCGCCTGTATCCGCGTTTGCAGCCTGGATCGAACAGGTCATCGCTGAGTCCAGTGGCAAACATGGCAGGGGAATGCTCCCTGTTCCATTGGAGCCGCTCGCCGCGCCTGAAATGTATGGCGCTGACCGCTTGTTTGTATATCTGCGTAACAGCGGCGAATTGGATGCTGACATTGCGGCATTGAAAAACGCCGGCTTCCCTGTGATCGAATTACCCATCACAAATCCCTATGATGTGGGCGCGGAATTTTTTCGCTGGGAGATCGCGGTTTCGGTGATGTGCCACATTTTGGGAATCAACGCCTTCGACCAGCCCGATGTGCAGGATAGTAAACTTCGGACGATCGCGAAGATCACTGATTATCAAAAAACTGGCAAGCTGGCCGATGTGGATCTGGTAAATGTTATCGCCGCGAAATCTACTTTGGATAAATTTATTTCCAGCGTGCAAGCGGGAGAGTTCTTCACGATCAATGCATATATTCCGCGCAATAAAGAAACCATTGATGCGCTGCAATCCTTGCGGGTTGCAATTCGTGAAAAGACAAAGTGCGCCGTGTCTGCTGGTTTTGGTCCGCGTTTCCAACATTCAACGGGACAGTTCCACAAAGGCGGCCCCAATAAAGGATTATTTATTCAAGTTGTGTATGATGCACAAAAAGATATAGATATTCCCAATCAAGGCATGACCTTCGGTACACTCATCCGCGCGCAGGCGCTGGGCGATTACGAGGCGCTGGTTGCGGCTGGCAGACGAACGACACGAGTTCTGTTATCTTCGCCTGCTGATCTATCCAATTTGTTGGATGCGTTGAAGTGATCAATTTGGCGGCTGGACAATGTGTCGCCTGTCGTGGCGGCGAGCCATCCTTGACCGACGCCGAAATCGAAGATTTGCAATTCCACGTGATTGGCTGGCAGGTTAAGGAAGTGGATGGCGTCAAACGGCTTGAACGTGTTTTCAAACTCAAGAAATTTGTTGGTGCGATGGAGTTTACAAACAAGATCGCGGTCATCGCCGAAGAGCAGGGACATCATCCGCTTATCATTACCGAATGGGGTAGGGTAACTGTCCAATGGTGGACGCATGTGATCAAAGGCTTGCACAAAAATGATTTCATCATGGCGGCCAAGACGGATGAATTGCTTGGATAACAAAAACGACCCGCGCGGGTCGTTTTTGTTTACAGGCTGTTCCTTCTTTTTCTCAATGCGTTATCATCCAGCATCTTGAAAAATCGCAGCACGAAATGCCTGTCTCCCAGCCAGCCGAGGAAATCTGCCCATAGGCCAAGCAATCCTGTTTTTGTTTTTGGCAATGTAACTGCTGAGGTGAAATCCACAATACGGTCATCGAGTTGGAAAGTATATCTGCCCGCTTGTTTTACTTTGGGGATTGTATTCAGGAAGGAACGCAATCCCTCAAGTTCATTATTTGTCATCCACTGCGGCAGGTCGGAGGTCGCCTTGAAGTTGCAGACATAGGCCAGGTCTTGCAAAAGGACTTTTTGTTCCTGAGTGAGAGAATTTTCTTTTGATTCGAAATACGCTACATCGGGGTCAATATGCAGTAATGATCCCAGCCATAATCTGTGGATCACCGTGCGGATGGCATTCTTTGTCCCAGGGGTGGATGGATTGTAAAGCAGATGTTCGTTACGAAAATTTTCCCATTCATGAGAAACGTCGGGACCAATGCGGATCGCATCACACATGCCGATAGCGGGCAGGATGGGCGTGCCGCAGGTTAGAAAGAATGCGTCAAGTCCCATTGCTTCGCGCATCACTTGCAAACATTCACGATACGCTGCTTCGCGGGGTATGTCTTTGAATCGTTTTCCTTTCAACGCCCCCGCATATAAAAAGTCGAGTTTGAGATAGTCAAAGCCCCAGACGCGAACTTGCTTCATGAGCGTAGCCAGCCACAAGATTACATCAGGATGTGTGGTGTCGAGTGCGTATAACTCTTCGCCCCAATTGAATCCCGCTGAGACAAAGCGTCCACGTTCGTCGCGTAAAAACCAATCTAAATGTTCGCGAAACAAGGGCGAAGATTTTACTGAGATCAAAGGTGCGAGCCACAATCCAGCTCTTCTCCCGGTTGATTTAATTTTTTCCGCGAGCGCACTCATACCTGAGGGAAATTTTGGATTTGCCCGCCAATCACCAATGTCTGCCTGCCAGCCATCATCCACTTGTAAAACTTCAAAAGGCAGATCGCCAAGGTCGTTAAAGATTTTCCCCAAAATATTTTCATCAATGGATGTGTACAGGCTATACCACGAACACCATACACGGGGTGCATCATTTCTTTTATTTTTTCCTAGATGATTTCCCAACTCTTCGGCATACTCAGCAAAGACAATATATTCCTGCCCATAAGCAACGAACCATTCTTCAGCATCCGCATCAAACTGCCCCGATAATTGATCCTCGACGAGGTGCACATGCGCGTCTGTGGCAAGCGCTCCAAGCAGAAGAATATTTCCATCCGCAAATTCCACCACGCCCAGCCATGATCCATTTGGATTATTGTCATAGGCAAACTCTTCATTAACATGCATCGGATAAAAGATGGCTGGTTTCTGCATTGGCAATGAACTCAGATCCGTCCATGCTGCAAGTGACCACGATTGCCAGCCATGCCGATAATAATTTATTGGAGTTGAGGGAAGGTGGATCGATATATCTTTGGATTTTATTATTTTTGATTTATTTTGAAATTCATTAAATTGAATGTCTGTCATGTAGGGTATCCCATTTTATTCCTAAATAAAAAAAACCGTAAACATAATAATCGAAGTCACGATGATTGGGGAGGTAACCTTGATAATCGTAATTATACTTCCCTTGACGATTAAAAGACCATAAGGTATATTTATCGTGTAATATTCGGAAACGATATGGATAAATTATGTATGAATTCGACAAAATCGACATAAAAATTGTAAATTTACTCCTCGAAGATGGCCGTATGTCCGCTTCTGAGATGTCTCGCCGTATGGGGAAAATCACTGAGCGCACCATCCGTTATCGAATCGAGCGGATGATAAAGGATGAGGTTATCCAGATCAGCACTGTTGTCAGCCCTGAAGCGCTTGGCCTGACTATTAAAGCGGATGTCTGGCTTGAAGTTGAGTCTGATCTAATTCTCGAAGTGGCAAAGAAAATAGCTGCATTTGAAAATGTTACTTATGTTGCGTGCGGTATTGGTCAAAATGATATCAGTATTCAGATCGTGGCAAAAGATACAGCGGAAATATATTACTTTGTAACAGAAGTGGTTCGAAAAGTCACAGGGGTTCGCAAGACTACCACTTCCATTGTGCCGATAATTATCAAAGATGTATATCAGTGGCGGGTTCCAGAACGGATCGCAAAAGAGATCACTGAAGGCAAAGATTCAGTTTAAAGTTAAACCTTATTATCAAAGGAGAATTTATGTTTGGACCAAAAACACAAACGTTGCAGCAGCGCGCTCAAAAAGTAATACCGTTGGGTGTGAATTCCAATTTCCGTTTTTGGGGAGAGGGCATTACTCCTTATGTGGAAAAATCAAAGGGCGCATATCTATGGGATGTGGATGGAAAGAAATATATAGATTATCGTATGGCATTCGGCCCCATTATTTTGGGACATGCCTACGATGAAGTGGATCAAAAAGTAATCGAAGAAATTCAAAAAGGTATTTTATTCGCAATGACGGGGGAGTTGGAAGTGGCCGTTGCTGAGATGATCGTTGAAATGTCTCCTGCGATTGACATGGTGCGTATGACCTGCTCGGGTACAGAAGCTACGATGCATGCCATTCGTGTGGCGCGTGCTTATACCGGACGAGATTTAATTGTAAAGTTTGAAGGCAATTATCACGGCATGCATGATCATGTTTTATGGTCAACATATTCGCCTGTAGAGTCTTATGGGAATCGTCGCAGCCCGATCGCTGTGCCTGCTTCTTCAGGAATTCCGAAGGCGATGCGCGAATTTATCATCACACTCCCGTTCAACGACTTTGAAGGATTCGAGCGGGTCATGAAATCTTACGGGGAGCAAATTGCTGCAGTTATTACCGAGCCTTGTCAGGGGAATTGCGCGGCTATTAATCCACAGGAAGGATTTTTACAGCTTATCCGCCAGCGCACGGAAGAGCACGGCTGTCTTTTTATTCTAGATGAAGTGAAGACTGGATTCAGAATCGCCAACGGCGGTGCGCAGGAATACTATGGTCTTAATCCTGACTTGGTGACGTACGCAAAAGCTTTGGGTAATGGATACCCTGTGGCGGCGTTCGGCGGTAAGCGTGAGATCATGTCCATTATTGGGCAGGGTGTTTCGCAGGGTGGTACGTACACCAATAATAAACCTGGCATCGCAGGCGCGTATGCAACTTTGAGCTTATTGAAATCCAAGCCCATTTTGAAATCAATCGAAAAACGTGGACAACGCCTGATGGACGGCTTGAAGGAGATCTTTGAAGAGAATGATATTCCTGCCGTGTTTACAGGCTATCCGGCCATGTTCTCATTTTCTTTGAACATCGACTCTGTTACCAGTCAACGTGACTGGGCAAAGAGCGACCATGCTCTCTACCTCAAAATAGCAGAGAAAGCCATTGCGCGCGGCGTAATGCCAGATTTTGATCCGCGTGAACCATGGTTCCTATGCTATGAGCACTCGGAAGCCGATATTGATGAGACGTTGAGTGTGTATGCGGAAGCTGTGAAGGAAGTCAAAAAATAATCAAAAGACGAAGATCAATTAGATTTTTGATCTTCAGCTATTAAACAAGGAAAATAATTATGCCAAATAAACTGACATCTAAAGAAATCGTTGATATGAACAAAGAGTACACTTTTTTCTCGTGGTCAAACCAGGGACAGGTAAATCCGATCCCTGTCACCAAGGCTGAGGGTGTTTATTTTTGGGATGCCGATGGGAAGCGCTATCTTGATTTCGCGTCACAGTTAGTAAATGAGAATGTCGGGCATCAACACCCAAAGGTGGTGAAGGCTATTCAAGATCAGGCAGCTATTCTGGCTTTTGTATCGCCTGGCATGGCAACCGAGCCTCGTGGATTACTAGGCAAGAAACTTGCCGAGATCACGCCTGGTGATTTGAAGAAAACATTCTTTGCTTTGGGCGGCGCGGAAGCAAACGAGAACGCGATCAAGATCGCGCGTCAATACACTGGCCGACACAAAATTTTGGCGCGCTATCGCTCGTATCATGGAGCGACACATGGCGCGATCGCTTTGACTGGTGACTACCGTCGGTTGCCCGCGGAACCTGCCATCTCTGGCGTTGTCCACTTTCTTGACCCGTATTGCTATCGCTGCCCATTTGGCTGGACGAAGGATACCTGTCATCGTGAATGCATCAGTCATGTAGAAGAGGTGATCCAGCATGAAGGCCTAGATCAGATCGCAGCCATCATTCTCGAAGGCGTTACAGGCACAAATGGACTCATCATCCCGCCCGATGAATATTGGCCGCGCATGCGCGTAATTTGCGATAAGTATGGAATTCTATTGATCTCCGATGAAGTCATGTCTGGTTGGGGACGCACAGGCGAATGGTTCGCTGTCGACAACTGGAATGTGACGCCTGACATTATCACAACTGCAAAAGGCATCACTTCTGGCTATGTGCCTTTGGGTGCGGCGATCGTCAGTGAGAAGATCGCAAAATTCTTTGACAACCACATGCTTTCTGCTGGCCTAACATATAACGGTCATGCTCTGGCTTGCGCTACAGCGCTGGCAACCATTGAGGTTTATGAAGAGGAAAAAATCTTCGAGAATGCAAAAAAAATTGGAAAATATCTCGGCGAGCAACTTGAAGATTTAAAGAAGAAGCACGCCTCGATCGGTGATGTGCGTTATATTGGTTTGTTCACAGCCATGGAATTAGTGAAGAATCGTGAAACAAAAGAGCCAATGGATCTGACTGCGCTCAAGAATTTCCTGATTTCAAATGGCGTCTACGTTTTCAATTTCAAGAATATCCTTTTCATCGTGCCGCCGTTGATCATTACAAAAGAACAGATCGATGAAGGCTTGAAATTGATCGACGAGGGGCTGGCCGAGTTGATGGATACACAAACGGTCTAAAATCAAAGGTCGAAGGTCAGACGACTTTTGACCTTTAACAATCTTTTGGAGAACCTATGGAAATTTTAAATTACATAAATGGCGAATGGGTGAAACCAGACGTAAAAGAATATTTTGATGTCATCAATCCCGCAACGGGCGAGGTGATCGCGCGTACTCCGCTCGGCTCAAAGGCGGATGTGGAAGCTGCGGCAAAGGCGGCCAGTGAAGCATATATTTCATGGCGCCGAGTCCCTGTCAATGACCGTGTCCAATATTTGTTCAAGCTTCGTAATTTGATGCGTGAAAATGCAGATGAAATTGCAAAATATATCACCAACGAAGCGGGCAAAACTTTTGAAGAAGCCAAAGCTGAGATGGTGCGCGCTTACGAAAATATTGAAGTGGCCTGCGGTATGCCGATGATGATGAAAGGCGAGCTCGCCGAAGATATCGCACCTGGCATTGACGAGTTGATGATCCGCCAGCCTGTGGGCGTGTGCGCCACCATCGCGCCGTTCAATTTTCCTGGCATGATCCCATTTTGGTATTTGCCGTATGCCATCGCTGCGGGCAATACTTATATTGTGAAGCCATCTGAAAAAGTTCCGATGACGATGCAGTTTATTTTTAAACTCATTGAACAGATCGGTTTGCCGAAGGGCGTCATCAACATGGTCAACGGCGCGAAGGATACCGTGGATGGAATCCTCGAACATCCCGCCATTCGCGCGATCACTTTTGTGGGCTCGACCCAGGTGGCAAAATATATTTATTCAACCGCCGCATTTCATGGAAAGCGGGTACAGGCGCAAGGCGGAGCGAAGAATCCTGTCATTATTTTGCCTGATGCAGATATGGAAATGGCTACGAAGATCATCGCCGACTCAGCCTTCGGGTGTGCAGGGCAGCGCTGCCTGGCAGTCTCCCTCGCTGTGACTGTGGGCGAGGCGCGCGGCATGTTCAATGAATTGATCTGTGACGCGGCTTCATCAAGAACAGTCGGCTATGGACTCGATGCTGGCGTGCAAATGGGACCTGTCATCAATACAGCCAGTATGCAGCGAGTGGAGCAGTTGATCGCACTCGGTGCGAAAGAAGGCGCAGGCGTCCCTGTGGATGGCCGCGGAACGGTCGTGAAGGGCTATGAGCGTGGCGCCTTTGTCAGACCAACAATTCTGTCCGACGTCCCGATTGGAAGCGAGATTGCGAGGACAGAAATTTTTGGGCCAGTACTAAGTCTGGTGCACGTCAACTCCATCGATGAGGCCATCCAATTGGTAAATAGCGGGCAGTATGGAAATCAAGCCAGCCTGTTCACTACCAGCGGAAACGCCGCGCGCAGATTTAGATACGAAGCTGATGCGGGCAATATTGGAATCAATATCGGCGTCGCCGCGCCGATGGCATTCTTCCCGTTCAGTGGATGGAAAGATTCCTTCTTCGGCGATATGCACGGGCAGGGTATGGACGCGGTGGAATTCTTCACACAAAAGAAGGTTGTGGTGGAGCGCTGGCCGAAAGAGTGGACGAGAAAGTTTTAAACGGAGTCCAACATCTAGAGACGTTGGTGCAAAGTCGGGAAGTTTTGCACTCCAAATATAAAGGATTTTTATGACAACAGATTACGAAGACGCATTGGATTATTCATCGCGCTGGCTGGATTGGATCCAGAAGAAAGAATTCCCTACACAGGAAGAAGCGTTTAAGATCATTGATGAATCAAAAAATAATTTTGCAGAATACTACAACCGTAACTGGCTGGAGTATCGTAAATCTGTAACCGAGTCTGGTGACTGGGCGGCCGTGGAATGGGGCGGTTCGGGGGCGGTCTTCAAGGATGTGTTGGGCCGCGAGTATTTGGATTTTCTTGGCGGCTATGGCATGATGGATCTGGGCTGGAGTCATCCTGATGTGGTGAGCGCGGTCAAGGCGCAGTTGGATCGTTCGCCGATGCCTTCGCAGGAATTGATCGATCCGCTGCGCGGCGTGCTTGGAAAACTTTTGGCAAGCATCACGCCTGGCGATCTGAAATATAGCTGGTTTGCCGCCAGTGGAACTGAAGCCAATGAAGCTGCGATGAAGATCGCAAAATTATATTCAGGAAAGACCGCGTTCATTGTCGGCGTGAAGGCCTTTCATGGCAAGACTATGGGCGCTCTTTCGTTAATGGGCAAAGCTGATTATCGCGCCCCAATGGGAGCGTTGTATGGCGGACAGGTTTACCACGTTCCATTTGGTGATGCGGATGCGGTTGAGAAACAGCTTGAGATCTGCGAGAAAGTTGGCATCGGCGTGGCGGCGGTCATGTTCGAACCGATCCAGGGCGAGTCAGGCGCGATCGTTCCTCCTGATGATTTCTGGCCGCGCATCCGCGCCGCGACGAAAAAATATGGTGTGCTATTAATTGCGGATGAAGTCCAAACGGGTTTGGGTCGGACGGGCAAGCTGTGGGGCGTCGATCATTGGGGTGTCGTCCCTGACATTTTGACAGTGGCCAAATCTTTGGGCGGCGGCGTGATGCCAATCAGCGCAGTGACTACGACCGAAGAAATCTATCAGCCAATGATGTATCCGAATCCATTTATGCATACCACCACCACGGGCGGGGGCGCTCTGGCATGTTCTGCTGCGATCGCCGCCATCCACGTCACCTTGCGTGAACGCTTATGGGAAAAAGCTGCCGATAAGGGAAATTATCTAATTTCCAATTTGGAAAAACTCGCTTCGCAGTATCCGCAAATTTATGAGAAAATAACAGGCAAAGGTTTGTTGATAGGCATGCATTTCAAAACTCCTGAGATCGGCTATAAAGTTGCGGCTGGATTATTCAAACGGAACGTGGTTGTCGCTGGCACATTGACCAGCGCACAGACCATCCGCGTTGAACCGCCATTGATCGTTACCCAGGAACAAATGGACACGCTCTTGGATCGCTTGAGCGATGTCCTTAAGGAAATCAGTAAAAGCGTGTAGACCTGTCAGGTCATTATTTGGCGAATTATGGAAGTAATAATACGCGCAGAGATCTGACAGGTCTTTGCATTAGGAGAAGATAAATGACCAGTGAATTTGCAGTTGAAATGCGTGATGTAGTAAAAAAATTTATTACGCCCGAAGGTAATGAGATGGCCGCCGTAGACCATGTCACCATGCAGATCAAGAATGGTGAGTTCTTTTCCATGCTTGGTTCTTCTGGCTGCGGCAAGACCACCTCTTTGCGTATGGTCGCAGGTTTTGAATGGCCTACCGAAGGTGAGGTTTACATCGAGGGGAAAGCCATGGGGCATACACCTCCGTTCCAGCGAAAGGTAAATACAGTCTTTCAAAATTACGCCCTCTTTCAGCACTTGACCGTTTACCAGAATCTTGCATTTGGATTGGAAATGGAAGGCGCAAAAGAAGATGAGATCAAGAAACGAGTCGGACGAGCCCTTGAGATGGTTCAACTTACAGGCATGGATCGGCGTAAGCCCAAACAGCTTTCTGGTGGACAGCAACAGCGCGTCGCCCTCGCCCGCGCCTTGGTCAAAACCCCCGATGTTTTACTGCTCGACGAGCCGCTTGGCGCTTTAGACTTAAAACTTCGCAAAGAGATGCAGCTTGAATTAAAAGCATTGCAGCAGCAATTGGGAATTACTTTTATTTATGTGACGCATGATCAGGAAGAGGCGTTGACCATGTCTGACCGCATTGCTGTGATGAGCAAAGGCAAGATCCAGCAATTGGGCACGCCTGTTGAAATATATGAGCGTCCCAACAACAAATTCGTTGCAGATTTTATCGGGGAGTCAAATTTTCTCGAAGGCAAGATCAAATCCATTTCGCAGAATGAAGCGAGTGTTTTCGTCCCCAGCATAAATGCTGAAGTGGTCGGTCTGCCTATTTCAAAGGGACTTGTCAAAGGTGAGGAAGTCATCGTGAGTATTCGCCCGGAGAAAATCCACATCGCTGAAAAAGACTCGATCAATCAAAATATGTTCCGCGCCACTGTGACAAACACGGTTTATATTGGTGTGGATACGAAAGTTTTTGTGGATGTGCACGGTGCGAAGCTAAAGGTGTGGGAACAGAATCGAATTTCAAGGCTGGACCCGAAATCGTTCTATTCGGTCGGGCAGGAAGTTTGGCTGATGCTGCTTCCTGAAAATACGATCGTGCTGAGAAAGGATTGATCATGCTACAGCGACTCCGCGAAAGTAAATCTGCACAAGGTACGTTATTGGCGCTGCCCACAACGGTCTGGTTATTTGTGTTGTTGATCATTCCGCTCATCCTGACCGCGGTCGTGAGTTTTGGCAGGCGCAGTCCCGACGGCAATGTGATCTACACATTTACATTCGAAAATTATACCCGCCTGTTTGGTTACAGTACGAATTGCGCGAATGGACAGCCTTCGTGCTTCGATCCGCTGTATGTGAATATTCTTGGGCGCTCCTTATCACTGGCATTCAACACAACGGTCTTGGTGATCTCGTTGGCATATCCGCTGGCATACTTCATCGCGCGTGCGCATCCGAAACAGCGAAATATGTATTTGTTCATGGTGTTGATTCCGCTATGGACAAATTTTGTTATCCGCGTTTATGCATGGATGATGTTGCTGCGGAAGGAAGGCGCGATCAATATCATCATCGGCTGGATCGCGCATTTTCTTCATATCCCATTTACGCCTTTTGAGATGTTATATACACCCGGCGCGGTCCTGGTGGGTATGGTGTATGAATTTTTGCCTTTCATGATCCTGCCGATCTACACCTCGCTGGAAAAGATCGATCTTTCTCTTTATGAAGCCGCCGCGGATTTGGGCGCGAATGCGGTCAAGACGTTTTTGCGTGTGACACTTCCATTATCAATGCCGGGTGTGGTGGCTGGGACAATTCTCGTTTTTATCCCTGTGATGGGAACGTTCATTGTGTCAGATATTCTCGGCGGCCGACAGGTGATCCTGGTCGGAAATTTGATCCAGCGTCAATTTTTGGATGCGCGCGACCCGACTTTCGGTTCCGCCGCTTCGCTTATTTTGATGGTATTGACTCTGATAGTCACGTATTTCTATACGCGTAAATTCGGATTCGGAGAGGAGATAGTGGTCGCATGAACCCATTTCGCCGTTCTCCCTTTGTACTTACTGCCGCGGTTTTGGTGTATATATTTTTATACGCACCCATTATAGGGCTGGTTCTTTATTCCTTTAATGCCTCGCGCGCAAATGTGACATTTGAAGGTTTTATCCCCAAGTATAGTGATCGTATCGTTATGGAAGGAAGCCTGGTAAAGTCGAGTCCGTGCGGGCCTTTCCACTGGTATTGTGAGCTTGCAAAAAATAATGATGTGGCGGAAGCGGCTGGTAATACATTGACCATTGCTTTCACCGCCACGATCATTTCCACGATCATCGGTACCATGGCCGCGCTTGCGCTTCAACGTTATAACTTTAAGATAAAGCCATTCTCACAACTGTCACTTTATATTCCCATCGTGATCCCTGAGATCGTCATGGGTATTGGTATCCTTACCCTGTTCAGCCAGCTCTTTGGATGGGTAAATGAAACCTTCAACCTCGTCGGCAACGCGCGCCTTTCACTCGGCATGGCAACTGTCACTGCAAGTCATATTGCCTTCATGGTGCCTTTTGTGGCATTGGTCGTACAGGCGCGCCTGCAAGGCTTCGATAAATCCTACGAAGAAGCCGCCATGGATCTGGGCGCGAATGAGTGGATCACGTTCCGCCGCGTTACTTTCCCAATAATCTTGCCTGGCATTATGTCCGGTGCATTGCTGGCCTTTACCTTGTCTCTGGATGATTTTGTGATCACCTTCTTCACAAATGGGCCTGGCTCGACGACTTTGCCAATTTATGTGTACGGATTATTACGCCGCATTATCACACCCCAGGTCAACGCACTTTCAACCGTATGGATTTTGGTGGTTTTCACCGCAGTATTATTATTGCAGATTCTTCAAAACCGCGAGTCGAAGGATCATTCGTAAAGGATATTCAGTTATCCCGCATTCTAAACAGATCACGGTGTTGCTTGATTTCATAATCTTCTAAAGGAGAAAGAGATGAATAAAAATAAAATTTTCAAACTGCTGGCGCTTCTTGTTATTGCAAGTATGGTGTTGACTGCATGCGGCGGCGGAGCTGCCGCTACTCAACCTGCCGCTGATGGCCCCAAAGTCACTTCGACTGGATTTGTGTGCCCTGTACCTGAGTTCCCGATGGAAGTTACTTCAAAAGAATTAAATATCTTCGTGTGGACGGAATACATTCCTACTGATATGCAGGATTGTTTTGAGCTGGTCTATGGCATAAAAGTCAATCGTGATGAATATTCTGCCAATGAAGAAATGTATGCCAAGTTATCAGCGGGTGGTTCATCGTATGATCTTGTCCAGCCTACTGACTATATTGTCAGTCTCATGATCCGTCAGAATCTGTTGCAGGAATTCGACCATAATAAATTGCCTGCGATCAAAAACTTTGACCCGAACTATATGAATTTTGCTTTTGACCCGGGTAATAAATATACAATCCCGTATCAGGCAGGCACCGATGCCATTGTGTACAATGCAGATGCAATTACAAATGTGCCAACATCATGGGCTGACTTGTGGAAACCAGAATACGCCGGCAAGATGGTCTTCCTTGACGACTCACGCGCAGTGATTGGCTTAACTCTGCTCACCTTGGGGTATGATGTCAATACAAAAAAACCTGCAGAGTTGGATGAAGCTAAAGCAAAACTGGCTGAACTGGTTCCGAATATTAAACTGTTCGACAGTGACAGCCCCAAGACAGCCCTCATCGCAGGTGACGTTGATCTGGGACTGACCTGGACTGGAGAAGCCTTCCTCGCCCAGAAAGAAAAACCATCCATTCAATATGTTTACCCCACCGAAGGCGCGATCATCTGGCAGGATAACTGGGCCATGCCCAAGGAAGCTCCGCACGCAGACGCTGCTTATGCCTGGTTGAATTACACCAATCAAGGAAATATTTTCTGGATGATGCTGCGCGATTTTCCATTCACCAATCCAAATCAAGCCGCGCTTGATTTTGCAAAGACTGATCACAAAGATCTCTATGATGCCTACATGGCTTCTCCGATCACAAATACGCCGGTCGAAGCGATCAAGAATTCGCATCGTATTGATGATGTTGGCGAAGCACTCCCGCTATATGATCAAATATGGACCGAAGTTAAAGGCAGTCAGTAGACTTTCGAGTTGAGTGCTGACTTGATATATCAGAGTCCCGGCAGAGGCGAAAGCCTGCCGGGATTTTTTGATTTAATTGTCCGTTTCGAATCATTGCTGGGTTTTGCTGGAATAAAAGTTACGTCAATGGTATTTTTAGTTCAAAATCATCACAAAACTATTGACAATAGTGCAAAATAGTTATATTATATAGCTATGGAAAGCGCAATCGGCATAAATCAGCTTGAAAACCTCGACTCGATAGACCAGTATATTATCGAGGCTCTGCAAAAAGACGGTCGTGAGGCATTTGCCCAGATCGCCGAACAGCTCAAAGTGTCGCCAGGCATGATCCGCCAGAGATACAATCGCCTGGTTGAGTTGGGCTATCTCAAAGTGGTCGCGGTAACCAATCCGCTGATGATGGGCGTGCGAAAAATGGCGATGATCGGAATCCGTACAGATGGGGGCAAGTTGATGCAGGTCGCTGAAAAACTATCCGCGCTAAAAGAAGTCATCTATCTGGTGATATTAAGCGGCCGTTATGACATCATGATCGAAGTCTTTTGTCGTGACCATGAAGAGCTTTTAAGTTTCATGACTGAAAAACTTTCCACAGTGGATGGTGTGAGGGATACAGAATCATTTATGCACTTGAAGATCGTCAAGGAAGTTTATTTCTAGAAAGCCCGCTTCAAGCGGACCTTGGGTCTGCTTAGGCTTTCAACAAACTTAGTCTGCGCCGCAAACATGAGGATGGCAGAGCCAATTTGAGAGGATAAAATGAAAGCGTTCGTTCGTAAGTTCAAAGCACTGGGGGATACGTTTGTAAAGGCGTATTTAATGTCTCTGATGATCACGATCAATCCAGAAAATCAAAACAAGATTGATGACCGATATTAGTGTGAATGCTTCAGCCGCCGAGGAAGGCGGCTGAAGCATTTTCGATCATATATTCAGAATGTTTCCACAGTAATCTAACTCGCATTATTGCGGGTTATAAAACCAAACGGAGAATGGATCGTCATGAAAGTCTTGTTAGTTGGTGTGGGTGGGGTAGGGGAAGCGATTGCGGCGATTGCCAAGCCGCGCGCCTGGATGGAACAAATGGTGCTGGCCGATTACAACGTCAAGCGTGCCAAGGAAGTGCAGAAGAAACTTGGTCAGAACAAACGCTTCCCTGTCGAATTCATTGATGCCAGCAAGAAATCTGAAATTGTGAAGCTCGCTAAAAAATATAAAGTGGATATGATCATGAACGCGGTCGACCCCATTTTCAACGAGCAGATCTTCGATGCCGCCTTTGCCGCTGGTGTGACCTACATGGACATGGCGATGACCCTGTCTACGCCGCATGCCAAAGACCCGTTTAACAAGTGCGGAGTAAAATTGGGCGATTATCAATTCGCCAAAGCCAAGGGCTGGAAAAAGAAGAAACAGCTCGCACTGGTCGGTATCGGCGTGGAGCCTGGCATGGCGGATGTGTTTGCGCGTTATGCCGCTGAGCATCTCTTCGACGAGATCGAAGAACTTGGCATTCGTGACGGCGCCAACATAGCCATTGAAGGTTATGAATTCGCGCCTAACTTCTCGATCTGGACAACGATCGAAGAATGTCTCAATCCGCCTGTGATCTGGGAAAATGGAAAGTGGTTCACCACCGCTCCATTTTCAGAACCCGAAATATTTGATTTCCCCGAGATCGGTCCCGTGGAAATTGTCAACGTGGAGCATGAAGAAGTCCTGCTCATGCCGCGCTGGGTAAAGACCAAGCGCGCCACTTTCAAATATGGTCTTGGTGACCAATTTATTGGCGTGCTTAAAACCTTGCATATGCTTGGTCTTGATAGTAAAGAGAAGATCACCGTCAAAGGCGTGCAAGTCGCGCCGCGTGATGTGGTGGTCGCCTGCCTGCCCGACCCCGCTCATCTTGGCGACAAGATGTCTGGCAAGACCTGCGCTGGCACCTGGGTGAAAGGCACGAAAGATGGCAAGCCGCGCCAGGTTTATCTCTACCAAGTGGCGGATAACAAAGCCTGCATGGATGCGTGGGGCTGTCAAGCCGTCGTGGCACAGACCGCGTTCAGCGCAGTCATCGCCATGGATTTGCTTCAGCATGGAGTGTGGAAAGGTGTTGGCGTTCTTGGTCCCGAGGCTTTCCCGCCTGATCCATTCATGGAAAAGATGGAAGATTACGGCTTCCCGTATGGGATGAAGGAAATGGCCGCATAAAGTTTATAGAGCTGACAACCGTGAGAGCGATTGTCAGCTCTATTTTTATCTGGAGTCCATCAGCTCGTGCTGTTGGAAAAATACGGAGGGCAATATGATTAAAAAATCTGGTGACGTGCATGCCATCACTGCTGAGACAAAAAAACTCAAACGTGAGTTGACGCTGTTACCGCTTTTCGGATTGATCTATTTCACCGTCTGCGGCGGTGCTTTCGGAGCAGAACCAATGGTCGGCTGGTCAGGACCGGGATTGGCTTTGCTTCTTTTTGTACTAACTCCTTTATTCTTCAGTATTCCAAATATGTTGATGGTGCGCGAAATGCAATCCATGATGCCGGTGGAGGGTGGGTACTATCACTGGCTGAAAGTCGCCTTCGGTCCCTTCGTGGGTTACATGGGTGGATGGATGAACTGGGTCGTCTCATGGGTGGATGTTTCCATTTATCCTGTGCTGGCCGCCTATTATCTCGGATACTTCATCCCCGCCTTGCGTCAGGGTGCAACGATCGGGGGCGTGTTTGTCGACAGTACGTGGCTTTCGTTCCTTGTAGCAGTAACTTTAATTTGGCTTGTCTCCGCATTGAACGTGCGCGGCGCGCGCTTTTCAGGATTACTCACCAACTGGTTGGGTGTCCTCATGCTCCTGCCGTTAATCGCGTTGACCGTGGTCGGTTTCATGGCATGGTACAAAAGCGGTACAACCATTCATTTGCCTTTCCTGCCCGGCGGAGCGGAAGTTAATGTCAGCAATACTATTGGCGCGTTGAGCACAGGCATCTTTGTCGCCATGTGGAATTTCATGGGCTGGGAGTTGCCTGCCGCAGCCGGCGATGAGATCGTCAATCCCAAACGGACATATCCGCTGGCGATGGTCCTGGTTTTAGTCGCCGCAATCGCGACGTATTCATTGCCGACCCTGGCGGGTTTGTACGGCGGCGCGGGTGCAGATGGCCGTTATCAAATGTGGGGCATTGAAGAATACGAGAGCGGCGAAGGCATTGGTGCTGTTCTTGATGAATATGGAGTTCCTGTTGAGAAGGCGCAATCGTGGGGCGTGGATACTGCCAGCTCGGTCGGATGGGAATTCCCTGATATTGCTCATGCCGTTGCGGATAAATTAATGGGCCAAACCAACGGGACGCTTGCCCTTGCTTTGGGAGGGTTGGTCACATTCTCGGCAGTGTTGAGCATGATCGGTTTGTTCATCGGTAATGGACTCGGCGGAACACGTGTGCCCTTTGCGATGGCGGCAGATGGGATGATGCCGAATTTCATGGTTAAAGTCCACCCGAAGTATGGAACACCTTGGGTTGCAATTTTGTTTTGCGGGTTGATCTATTCCATCTTCTCGCTTTCGGCATTTGCAGCGCTTGTGGTAATTGACGTATTCCTCAACATGCTTGTATTAATGGCGGAATTCTTCGCCATGTGGAAACTGCGCTTTTCCATGCCTGATCTGGAGCGTAAGAAAGTGCCGGGCGGTTATTTTGGATTAACTCTTGTGACACTTGCTCCTGCTCTGATCATTGGTCTCGCTATTTACAGCCAATATACCGAGGAAGGCATGGCCTCCATTTCGTGGGCGCTGGGCGCGATGGTGATCGGCGCGATACTGTATTTCCCGATCCGCATGTGGATCAAGCCCGGGATTCCAGATGTCGACCCATTCGTAGCGGGCGATTAATTAGTTGCGCGGCAAAAAGCGACTAAGGTCGCCACTACGGTACACTTTTGCAAGAGGTCTGGTATCGAAAGCGCCGTATTCCGTAGTAAATAGCAAAAAGACGGTTTACCAGAGTTAAACCGTCTTTTTTATTGGTTTGTTGGTGAGGTTTGAAGGTTTGTTATTGTAATTTGGAAATTTGTTGTTGTAATTTGAAAGTTTGTTATTGTAATTTCGGGATTTGATTCCAGAACGGCGTAAAGTGCGGTAGGAAAAGCAGGTGAGAACGAGCAGGGTTGATCGGTTGAGCTCGTTTGATCTGTCGATTCAACCCAATCAATTGCTGAAACCTCGGAGTTCTTCAAGAACTTCGAGGTTTTTCATAGTAGAATCAACCCAACCCAAACAAGGAGAATCATTATGCTTTCAGTTGAGATTAAGGAAAATGACAAAACAGTCGGTCTGTTGACCGCTGCCGAAAAAGCCTTCAAGACTGGTTCAAAAGGATATTTCGGAATGGGCAAGATCCAGATCGGTGAGAAGCGTTATCAGGTGCAGGTACAGTTGGTGGAGATCGGGTCAAAGCCGAAGCCTGAGGAAGTAGCTTTGAAGGGGGAGTGATGCCCTTCGAAACAGAATCAGTTTCCAGTTAGGAATGATACGGTACTGGTTGTGCAGGAAAAAAACAAGGGGTCGGTTGTTCCTGTCACTTTCGGAAAAGTCAAGTTGTCATAACTCCACCCGACCTGTATAATTGAAAAATAAATCTATATTGAAGTGGTGGTTGAGTAGCCCTGGGTGTTTTTCTCAAGGCGTATCGAAACCACAACATTCCAAACGGAGGATGCTATGCCCAACGGTTATAACGGAAAGATCCTGCACGTTGATCTTACAAAAGGTTCACTGACTGTAGAGGAACCGAAAGATGCCTTCTACCGCAAGTATCTCGGCGGCAGCGCGATGGGGATGCATTATATTTTGCGCGACATGCCCAAAGGTGCGGATGCTCTCAGCCCTGAAAATGTTCTGACGTTGATGGCGGGCGTAACAACGGGCGCCGCTATTTCGGGTCAGAGCCGATTGAACGCGAATGCCAAGTCGCCGATAAGCGGCGGAATTGGAGACTCGCAGAGCGGCGGATTTTTCCCCGCTGAATTGAAGTTCGCTGGCTTTGACGGAATTGTCATCAAGGGCAAATCTGAGAAACCTGTTTATCTGGCGATCATCGAAGGCAAATTTGAATTACGTGACGCTGCGCATTTGATGGGCAAACTAACGGGGGAAGTGGACGATATGATTCACAAGGAAGTTGACCCGAAAGCTGAAATCCTACAGCACGGCATCGGCGCTGAAAATGGAGTGCTGTTCTCGTCGCTATGTTCCATGTCCAACCGCCATAATGGCCGCACGGGTATGGGATTGGTAATGGCATCCAAGAATTTGAAAGCCGTGGTTGTGCGCGGTACGAAGAAAGTTCAACTCGCCGACCAAAAAGTTCTGGTTGAATTAAACCGCACGGGACCAAAGATCCTGCCAGAGAATGGCGATATGGACGGACTGGCAAAGTTCGGTACTGCGGTGGTGGTGTTGTTCAATAACTCGCTCGGTACCTTACCGACCCGCAACTATAACGAGGGTCAGTTCGAAAGCTGCGAGCCGATCAGCGGTGAGAAAATGGCTGAGACCATTTTGAAAGAACGTGATACGTGCTACGCGTGCGTGGTCAAATGCAAACGCGTGGTTGAAATTAATGACGGACCTTATAAAGTCAATCCGCGCTATGGCGGGCCTGAATACGAAACGCTTGGTACCTTTGGTTCGTACTGCGGCATTGACGATCTTGCGGCAGTTTCAGTAGCGAATCAAGTCTGCAATGAATACGCAGTCGACTCGATCGCGGCTGGCGCAACGATCGCCTTCGCGATGGAGTGTTACGAGAAGGGAGTCATCACAAAAGAACAAACTGCAGGCCTTGATCTCAAGTTCGGCAATGTCGATGCGATGATCCAGGCTTTGTATATGATGGTGAAAGGCGAAGGTGAATTTGGCAAGACCCTCGGCATGGGTTCGGAACGCGCCTCCAAAGTTTGGGGCAAAGGATCCGACGAATTCCTGATCACGGTCAAAGGCGCTGAATCTCCCGCGCACATGCCGCAAGTCAAACGTAGTCTTGCGCTCATCTACGCGGTCAATCCCTTCGGCGCAGATCATCAATCCAGCGAGCACGATCCCTATTACGAAGACGGCATCGGCGATTTCAATTTGGATCGCCTGAAAGTGATCGGCCTCGGCTCACCCCAGCCCGCGTACAGCCTCACCGAAGAGAAAGTCCGCTTTGCGTATGAGACTCAAGTCTTCTACTCGATGATGGACTCAGCCGAGCTCTGTCAATTCGTGTACGGCCCCACCTGGACTCTCTACGGCCCCAACGAAACCGTCGAGATGATGAAATCAGTCACAGGCTGGGATCTGACTGTCGAAGAATTGATGACCGTTGGCCGCCGTCGCCTGGATCTTTTCCGCACGTTCAATGCCCGCGAGGGACTCGGACGCAAGGATGATAAACTTCCAAAGAAATTTTTCAAAGCTTTGAGCGGCACCGGCCCGAGCGCGGGCTTCGTTCTGACTCACGAGGAGGTTGATTCTGCCATCGATCATTACTACAAACTGTCAGGGTACACCTCGGACGGCGTGCCGACCCGCGAGACCTTACAGAAACACGACATCGAATGGGCCGCGGAATATTTACCGGCGTAACAAAATAATCTGGTGGTCGAG
>CAIWRB010000272.1 GCA_903914955.1 uncultured Chloroflexota bacterium
ACGAAATGGTGAGTCTCAAGACTCTTTGCTTAAACGCTTTCGCAAGAAAGTTGTTAAGAGCGGAATTTTGAGCACCATTCGTGATAAGCGTTGGTTTATTTCCAAGAGCGAGACGCGTCGCATGGAAAAAAAGAAGGCAATTCGGCGTATGAAACGAAAATCTTTCAAGGATAACGAATAGCGCAAGAGGCGTGTATGACAAAAGAAGAAGGCAAAATTAAAGTGGATGGTCTCGTGATCGAAGCCCTGCCAGGGACTCAGTTCCGTGTGCGGCTTGATAATGGGCATGAAGTGCTTGCGTATCTCGCAGGTAAAATGCGTAAACACTATATTCGCATTTTATTGGGAGATCATGTTTCCATGGAAATGTCACCATATGATCTGACGCGCGCCCGCATTACTTTCCGCCAACGGAAGAACGCCTCTGCACCTGTTGAAAGTTAGTTTCCAAGTTTGAAATTATAAAAAGTCCTCTGCGAAAGCAGAGGACTTTTTCGTTAGCGCATGTCTTTGAATGAATTCAAGACCTTCATGTAATTCGCCCGCTCGAACGCGGCAGGCTCTTTGACAGATTTCTGACTCATACTGCCCTGCATCTGTTTGATGGATTCGTATTCGTGAGATTCCATCCACCAGCCGAGCTCGTTCAACATGGACGGGATGACTTGTTCGCCGTTGTGTAGGAGATTGGATGCCATCATGGCAACTTTCGCCCCTGCCATCATAGACTTAAGCACGTCATTGGCAGTGTGCACACCGCTGGTCAAAGCAAAATCGGCGCTGACTTTTCCGTACAGGATCGAGATCCAGCGCAAGGGCAGGCGTAATTCGGCGGATGTGCTCAGGTCGAGGTTGTGAACGATCTCCAATTCTTCCAGATCGAAATCAGGTTGATAGAAGCGGTTGAATAGAACCAAACCATTTGCACCTGCTTCGACAACTCTTCGGGCAAAATTTGGCAGGGCCGTGATAAAGGGGCTGAGCTTTACTGCCAGCGGAATTGTGATCACAGATTTTACCTGCGCCACCAATTCTACCTGTGCGTTTTCGAGTTCCTGTGCGGTGAGATCAGGATCGGTTGGGATGTAATACAGATTCAATTCCAGCGCATCTGCGCCAGCATCCTGGATTTGTTTTGCATAGCTCGTCCAGCCGCCTTTAGAGACGCCGTTCAAACTTCCAATGACGGGGATGCTTAGCGCTTTCTTTAATCCATTCACTTGATTTAGATATTTCTCAGGGCCTACCGAATACATTCCGCCGTCAGGCAAATAAGTCATCGCCTCTGCAAATGAGTCAGTTCCCCGGGTGAGATAGTGGTCGAGCTCAAGGCTCTCGTGGATGATCTGCTCCTCGAAGAGCGAGTACATCACGATCGCCGAAACGCCTGCTTCTTCGAGTTTGCGAGCCTTGTCAATACTTTTTGAGACGGGAGAGGCTGAAGCCACGAGAGGATTCTTGAGATTTAGTCCAAGATAGGTTGTAGACAGATCGGTCATGATTTTTTCTCCTCGGTGGCATTTCCATTTCCATAGTGCATCGACGCCATTTGTTGATAGAGGGTCCAGCGTGATTTCGCGTCCTGCTGAGCTTCTTTCATCAATTCTTCAGCGCGGGCTTCATCTATTTGAGTGAGCATCTTGTAGCGTGTTTCGTTGTACGCGTATTGCGAGATCGGGATGCTCGGTTCTTTGGATTCGATCACCAGCGGATTCTTGCCTTCTTCAATGAGGCGCGGATCGTAACGGTACATGGGCCAGTGACCCGATAGCACCGCGAGTTTTGCCTGTTCGAGACTCTTTGAGAGGTCATACCCATGCGCGATGCAGGGACTGTAGGCGATGACAAGTGACGGGCCGTCATAAGACTCCGCTTCGATCAATGCTCGCAGTGTTTGTTGATCGTTGGCGCCCATGGCGATTTTCGCCACATAGACATACCCGTAGGACATGGCAATCAGGCCGAGGTCCTTCTTCGGCATGCCCTTGCCAGCCGTTGCGAATTTTGCGACCGCCGCGCGCGGCGTGGACTTGCTGGCTTGTCCGCCGGTGTTTGAATACACTTCGGTATCCAGCACGAGGATGTTCACGTTACGGCCTGATGCCATCACATGATCCAGACCGCCGTAGCCGATATCGTAGGCCCAGCCGTCGCCGCCGATGATCCACACGGATTTCTTGACGAGGTTATCAGCCAGGCTGATCAGATCCTTTGCGCGGCTGTCGCTCGATTTTGAGAGCTTATCTTTCAATTCAACCACACGTTCGCGTTGTGCTTGAATACCAGCTTCGTCGCTTTGATTTGCGTTGACGAGCGTGTTCACCAGTTCCACGCTTAATTCTTTTTCAAAGAGCTTCACCAATTCAAAGGCGTATTCCTGTTGTTTGTCAATTGTCAGGCGCATGCCCAGGCCAAACTCGGCGTTATCTTCAAACAGCGAGTTTGACCATGCGGGACCGCGCCCCTTCGCATCCACAGCCCATGGGGTGGTGGGGAGGTTGCCGCCATAAATGGATGAACAACCCGTGGCGTTCGCGATCACGGAACGGTCACCAAAAAGTTGAGAAACCAGCTTAACGTAAGGCGTTTCACCGCAGCCCGCGCACGCTCCGCTGAATTCAAACAGTGGACGAAGTAATTGCGAGTTCTTGATCGTGGATGGATTGAATAACTTTCTGTCGAGGTCTGGAATATTCATAAAGAAATCCCAATTCTTCGCTTCAGCTTCGCGCAAAGCAGGTTGAGGCGCCATGTTGATCGCCTTGCGTCCAACCGCGCTCTTATCCTTCACAGGGCAAACTTCCACGCACAAGGTACAACCCGTGCAATCTTCGGGCGCGACTTGTAATGTATAAGCCATGCCCGTCGAAAATTCCTTGAATTTTGACGGCATGTGTTTGAAGGTTTCAGGCGCCCCGGTCAGTAATTTTTCATCATACACTTTGTGGCGGATAACCGCATGCGGGCAAACCATCACACACTTGCCGCATTGGATACACAGGCTCTCCTCCCAGACAGGAATTTCCAGCGCGAGATTGCGCTTTTCCCATTGTGTCGTGCCAAGCGGATATGTTCCATCGATAGGCATGGCAGACACAGGCAGATTGTCGCCGTCAAAACTGATCATCGGTCCAAGCACATTGCGGACGAAATCAGGGGCTTCATTCGGGACTGAGGGCCTGCGAGTCATCTTTGAGCTGACAGCCGCTGGTACTTTGACCTCATAAAGATTCGCGATGGTCGCATCCACGGCCTCAAAGTTCTTCTTAACCACGGCTTCACCACGTTTGCCATAAGTCTTTTCAATGGCATGCTTGATCTCTTCGATAGCCTGATCGCGCGGCAACACACCAGAGATGGCGAAGAATGCCGTCTGCATGATGGTGTTGACGCGTTGCCCCATGCCCGTCTGTTCGGCGACTTCATAGCCGTTGATGACGTAGAACTTGAGTTTCTTCTCAATGATGGCAGACTGTACTTCACTCTGCAAAGTATCCCAAACCTCGTTTTTGTCAGACATGCTGTTGAGCAGGAATACCGCGCCTTCTTTGGCATATTTCAGAATGTCATAACGTTCGAGGAAATTGAATTGGTGACAGGCTACAAAATTTGCCTGATTCGCCTCAATGAGATATGGCGCTTGAATCACCTTCGGCCCAAATCGCAGATGCGAAATGGTCATTTGCCCCGATTTCTTCGAGTCGTATACAAAATAACCTTGTGCAAAATTCTCAGTCTCTTCACCGATGATCTTGATCGAATTCTTATTCGCGCCCACGGTGCCGTCCGAGCCGAGGCCGAAGAACACGCAGCGCACGGTTTCAGCGTGTTCGATGGAGAATGAATTATCCACATCAATGCTGGTGTGAGAGACATCATCGTTAATTCCGACCGTGAAATGATTCTTTGGTTCGGGTTTCTTTAATTCATCCAAAGAGGCTTTGACCATTGCGGGCGTGAACTCTTTCGATGAAAGTCCGTAACGTCCGCCAATGACTTTGACTTTCGACCTTTGACCTTCGACCAAAGCATTCACAATATCCATATAAAGCGGCTCGCCCATGGAACCTGGTTCCTTGGTGCGATCTAAAACAACAAGACTCTTCACAGATAAGGGTAATGATTTGATGAAATAATCAACAGAAAATGGGCGATACAAGCGCACTTTCAACACGCCAACTTTTTCGCCTTTTTCCACGAGATAATTCACGGTCGCATCGGCGGTGTCTGCGCCTGAGCCCATGATGACGACCACGCGCTCCGCATCAGGATGACCGACATAATCAAACAAGTTGTAATGTCTGCCGGTCACTTTGGCGAAGGCGTCCATCATTTCCTGCACGATGGCGGGAGTGGCCGCATAGAACGGGTTGACCGTCTCACGCGCCTGGAAATACACGTCTGGGTTTTGGGCGGTGCCGCGCAGAACAGGATGCTCAGGCGTGAGTCCTCTTGCTCGATGGGCACGCACCAGGTCCTCGTCCAGAAGGGAACGGAGTTCTTCATCCGTAATTTGGAATATCTTGGCTACTTCATGCGAAGTTCTAAATCCATCAAAGAAGTGGATGAAGGGGATGCGGCTCTTGAGTGTGGATGTCTGCGCGATGGCGGCGAAATCATGCGCCTCCTGCACAGATGCCGAGCCGAGTAATGCCCAGCCTGTTTGACGGACAGCCATCACATCTTGATGGTCACCAAAAATGGACAGGCCTTGTGCCGCAAGTGACCGCGCAGCAACATGGAAGACCGTGCTGGTTAGTTCACCCGCGATCTTGTACATGTTGGGGATCATTAATAATAAACCTTGCGAGGCGGTGAAGGTGGTGGTGAGCGCGCCTGTCTGCAGCGCGCCATGGACTGCTCCAGCCGCACCACCTTCCGATTGCATTTCGATCACTGCGGGAACTGTGCCCCAAAGATTCTTTTTTCCCTTAGAGGTCCATTCGTCTGCGAATTCGCCCATGGCTGAGGAAGGGGTGATGGGGTAAATGGCGATCACTTCACTCAGGCGATGTGCGACGGATGCGGTGGCTTCATTGCCATCAATAGTAACTACGGGTCGTTTCATTGTGACTCCTTTAGAAATTTCTTCAACAAACAAGTTTATCCCTCTCTGAGTGCCTTGGTTAGTTATAAATGACCCGAATCTACCTGAGAGTTGTCATATTTTGGACAATAATTGTAGAAATAACGGAAGGCGGCAGATTTTCTGCCGCCCGGTGACTATAAAATCTTGTTTTTGGATTGGACGAAATATATTATTTCAAATATGACCTTGCCAATAATAAAGCCGCCAGAGACTTGGCATCTGGCATTTCACCGCTTTCCGCCTTTAGAACTGCGTCTGCGAAGGGAATTTTTTCCACGCTGAGAAATTCATCCGCATCTGCTTCAAGCGGATCATGTCTCAAGTTACGTGCCAAATAGACATGCATGAATTCCGTTGAATAGCCGGGCGCCAGAAAAAAGTCACCGATCTTTTCTATCTTGTCTGCGGCGAAACCTGTCTCTTCGCGGATCTCACGCGCGGCACATACTGCGGGATCTTCGCCTTCCTCCAAAGTGCCTGCGGGCAGTTCGAGCAAATCTATACCAGCGGCGTGACGATATTGCCGCACAAAAAGTAAATTGCCGTCTTTGTCAATTGGGACAATGATGACAGAACCACCATGTTCGATGATGTCAAATTTGGTTTCACGTCCATCTGGCGTTTTGAGTGTATCGCGTCGGATTGTGAAGGCGCGGCCTTTTAATAAAGTTTCTGTCCGAAGAAATTCAAATGGCATGCTGGATTCCTTGTAACAAAAAAGCCCAGGCATTTGCCTGGGCTTTTTGATTAGACTACGGTATTTGCAACTTTTGCCCAGTGGTCAATTTTGCGGAGATTGAAATTCCGTTTGTGGAAGCCAAAGCATCCGGGTAAACATCACCAAATTTACAAGCGACACTGTAAAGTGTTTCAACTGAAGATGTAACAGTGTATGTTGACGGATGTGCCGCCAGCGGGCGGCTTCCAGGAAATGCTCCGGTTTGTGGGATCGTCAACTTATCACCGACGGAATATAGATCAGGGCTCGTAAGTCCGCTTGCGGAAAGCAACGCATCCGGGTCTACATTGAAACGGCGGGCAATACAATAGGGGAATTCTCCAGCCTGCAAAATATAAGTTGCCGGGCGAGGACCGGGAGTGAACGGGGCAGCGGTTGAAACAGTCGCTGCGGGTGCAGCGGGTGTGACCACTACGGGTGTTGTTGCCCCGCCAACTGCATTTGTTGGTGTGCTGGGTTGCGTTGTTGTGACAGATGTACCTGTCTCAGGAGTAATAAGCCCCCCGGCTGTTGTGATCGCTTGCGGAGTGACAGGAGTGCCACCATTCGCCACGGTGGTTTGGGCCGCGGCAGTCTGCTTTGCAAATTCTTCAATCATTGCCATTGGGTTCTCAACCGAAGCGATGGGCGAAACAAATAACCCCGTTGCGATCAATGTTGGCGTTGCCTCTGGTGCGGTCGATAATGATTGCGTGCATGCAGAAATCAACAGTGTTGATATCACAAAGATTGAGATGGCCAGCAAGACGCTTTTTTTATTACTCATGTTTTCTCCTCTTTACAAATTTAAGAAATGGTAGCACATGACCTTTAAAGCGTCAAGGCATACCCCTTATAAATTTGTTAATGTTCAATTCGTAAATCTTCGTGAAAAATTTTGTTTATAAACACATACTCCATTGCTAATTCCCAAATAAATGTTCGAGTCCGCGCCAGACTTCATCGCGCCAGCAGGTGTAGTTATGTCCACCGCTGAATTCATGATAGGTGACATCATATCCTTTCTCGCGCAGGATGGGTTGCAGGCGGCGGTTGTCTTCCAACAACCAGTCAAAGTGACCGATATCCATCCAGATCTTGAGATTATGCGCATGTTGATGTTTGATCAAATCCACCACAGCGAAATCACGTTTCTCTGATTCAAACACGCCCGACTGGCTGATTACTTTTCCAAAAGTTTCAGACATTCTCAGTCCCGTGTACATCGACATTAATCCGCCAAATGATGCTCCCAGCACGCCAAACGCGCCGCGCTGATTCACGACATCCAGTAAATTCAAACGTTTGTGTGCCAGCGGCAAAATCACGTTGTCGAGCCACATGATGGTTGCATCTGAACAGGCATACTCCACAGCGCGGCGGTCGTCACCATTTTGCAGGAAGGCCATCGCTATCGGTTGGATCCGTTTTTCGTGGATGAGATTGTCCACGATCACATTTAATTTTCCGCGTTCAAGATAATCTGTCCCATCGTATACGACAAGTAGCGGCACCGGCCCGCTGACCGGTGGATGATAAAGATACACGTCGCGTTGGCCCTCATCCGCGAGCATCCAAGTTTCGACGAGATGATGAGTCAGCTTGCCGTGAAGAATATTTTTCTTGCGGATTGCCAGCTTTGTGGCGGAATGACCGGGCATGTAAAAGAAATGGTTGTATTGGCCTATACCGTTGTAGACAGTATTCTGGTTCAACGGGTCTTCAATGCGTGTCTTTGTACGTGGTTCGTAAAAGGAATATTCAAGATACGCCGCGGCTGGAAGCTCCATCGAATACGCCCATAGATCTTTATCAACATGTGCCATTTTTTGCGGCGCCTCTTCCCACATGTGGATATCGTTAATGACGTGCGGCGCAGATTTGCCCTTCCATAAAATGGATGCCTTATTTCCTTCGATGATTGGGTTTTGTGGCGACATGCTTTATTGCTCCGACCTTTCGACACCTTTGAACTGCAAAATAAAATCTGCGCCGTAGACTCTGCTTGGCGTTTGGAATCCAAACTTGAAATCTGAAGATAAAATGCGTTTCATAATTTCCACTGAAGTCAGAGCAGTTAGGTAATAGGCTTCGGGTGTTTTCAATTTCGCGCGGACGGTTTGTTTGCCATCGGTCACTTCGGCGATTAGTAAATTAAATCCGCTTTCATTTTGTTGGCGGGTTGGTCCGGGTGCGAAGAATTTTCCAATGAGCCATTTTATAAAATCTCTAGCTGTGCGCGTGTAAAGTAAAAATCCAGCATACCGTGTCATGCGCATCATGTTGATCATCGCTTTTGGGAAGCCCATGTACACGGTCACATTTGGGATGCCGGTACTGTGATACGCAGTGCTGACATCACCCCAGCCCATTGAAACAAGCCGGGTCGTTCCGCGCCCGAAATCGATTTCTTTGCTGTCCCAAATATTCGGCACGCTGATAATTTTTCCGTCACGGCGGATGCGCCCTTCGCGCTGCATATTCTCAATTCCAGAGCGAGCTGTGCCGCGTGAGACTCCGCTGCCGATACTTTTGATATAAAGTTCAAGGTGTGTTGCGGTCGTAAGTTTTTTCGCAACATGCGCGCTCAAACAATCCGACGGCACCACATCAAAACCTGCACCGGGCAATAACATAATTCCTGCGCGTTTCGCATCTTCATCCATCAGCGCCAGCGCTTCAAAGCCTTCGATCTCGCCGCTGATGTCTACATAATGCCGCTTCGTGCGGATGCACGCCTCAGCCATTTGGCGAAACGTCAGCACGAACGGCCCCGCGCAATGCAGAACCGCATCCACTTCGAGCAATGCCGAGTCGAGCGCGGCGGTGTCGCTAATTGAAAAGGTGCGATATTCCAAACCAAATTTTTCCGCTTGCACGCGCAATTGATTTTCATCGCGCCCCGCGAGCAGCGGCTTCAAGCCCTCCTTCATAGCTTGCTCCACGATCAATTTTCCCGTATAACCATAAGAACCATACACCATAAAGTTTTTCATGATCGCTCCGTCCATATTGGATTTGCATATTTTTCTTTGACTAATTCTTCAGCTCTTTCGGATTCGGATCGGGAAAGTTCTCCACGCTGAAAGTGGATTCCCAACTGCGATTCAAATCCTTTGACAAAAGCCTGGGCAGCCTTTTCCCAATCAGTTTTCACGCCTGTCACTGATTCAACAGTTGTCGCGCGCGCCAGTAATCGTTGCGCTGCATTCTCTCTCGCGGATTCATCCTTGAATACCAAAGCCTGGCATATACGAGTCAAGTCGCCGGTAAGTGGAAGCGAGCCGTGCTGTAACACGCCTTGCTTCCTGCGTGCCTGCGCCGAACCGATCAACTTTTTTTCATTCACAGTGATCTCGTAAGTGGACGGTACTTCAAAGCAGACAGGATTTATGGTGGTCACGCTGGAATCATGGCCTACTTCTTCTTTTAGCTCAACAGGCAATCCCAATTCACGCATGGCAAACAATAAAGCTTGCGCGATTCGGTTATATGATTCCAAAATACTGCCCGATAGAATTGGTTCTGACGCACTACCAGTCACCGAATAAGTTAACTCATCTGTATGTAAAATAGCGCGCCCCCCTGTCAGCCTGCGGACAACTTCCCAGCCGCGCGCTTTGACTCGTTCCATATCCACGTCCGCAAAAGATTGAGCGTGCCCCAAAGACAGGCACGGCGGATTCCACGCATACAAACGCAAAGTAGGCAATGATTGGCCGCGATGGATATGCTCAAGGATCGATTCGTCCACAGCCATGTTCCACGCGCCAGAGGATGGGGGAGAGTGAATGTGTCGCCAGGTGCTCATAGTGGTTTCGGGTTGGAATGTTTAAATGTTATATCTGTGAATCTTCAAAATCTTGAATTGCTTGTTTTTCAAGTTTAGCTGAAACTTCTTCCAGCGGTGGTCTGACTGCCCATTTTGGAAAGCCGTGTATTTTATGAAGGAGTGCTTTCAAAATAGGTGGGAAGGGCATATATTTTTCGAGAATGTGCCTTTGTTCTGTAACCCTCGCCTGCGCTTCGCTGGGATCTTTGCCCGCTTGATACAGGTCCCATATTTCGCGCAGGTCTTCAGAAATTAAATTCGCAGCGGCTGTGATGGCGCCTTGCGCGTGATTTTTCAAGGCGTGATGGAAATATGAATCGGTGCCGTTGAGGACAAGTAAATTCTTTCCAAATCTTTTACCTAACGCCACCGCAAAAGATTCATCGTGAGATGAATCTTTAATCCCCGCAAATTGATCTGGGAATGAATCTTTCAAGCGGGCGAGCAAGTCAAACGAAAAGCCAACGCCTGATGTGGCGGGGATGTGATAACCAAGTACATGTCCATGTGATGGTACGGCTTTCGTTATAAGTTCGCTGAACCAATTATATAAACCTTCGTCTGTTGCTTTGCGGAAATAATAAGGCGGCAATACCACCACGCCGTCATAGCCAAGATCAAAGGCCAGCTTGGTCAAGTCAATGGATTCGGATAGACTCGGCGTGCCTGTCCCGGCCAGTAATTTGAATCCTGGAAGTTGTTGTCGATAGACACGCGCAGAACGCATAAATATTTCACGCTCTTTCGGAGAGAAGGATGGTCCTTCACCCGTGGTGCCGAAGAGCAGTGCGCCGTGACATCCACGGGCGGCGAGCATGCGTAAGAACGCAGGAACAGATTCCAGATCAAATGATGTGTCGTCTTTCAGTGGAGTCACTGCCGCGGCGTAGACTCCTGCTAGTGGATGGTTGTCAGTCATGTTGTTCACTCTTTTTCCTCGATAAATTGTCGGGCGGCTTCTTCAGGAGATTGAAGTTCCTGGCCTTGTTCTGTAGCCAAATAATGTTGATGGTCAAGCGTCCACAAATACAGGTCGCCTTCAGTTTTACCGCGGAAATCATTGAGCAGGTTGCTGCTGCGAATGATCTCGACGATCGGCATATAAACTGTATCATACCAATGCGCCACGGCTTCCTTATCCGAGATATCGCGTTTGAGATCCAGTCCCATAAAATATCGATGCACCGCGATGTGCTCACGCATGCGTTCAAAGCCATCGGGGATGGTGATCTTGATATTGGCATGCGGACGAATATCATCAAGAGCGGTGCATTCGAGAAAACGAACTTTTGCGCCGAGAATTTTTAGATCCTCTGGTTTGATGTTCGTGGTGATGTTCACACGTGTTGCACATTCGCGGATCTCGGCTTCGATGAAAACCTGTCCCTGCTCACGCGCCACTGAAACACGATGATGGCCATCCACAACGAAATAGACATCGCCTACTTTATAAAGGACAACGGGCGGAAGATTTATTTCTTGATAAAAGGCACGGTCAACTTTTTGCCAGCGGCTGGCCAGTTGATCTTCCTTGGGGAGGAAGGCGCGGTCAAATTCATGATAGCGATTCAGGCTGCCTGCGATCTGATCGACGCGAATGGTTTTTACACCCCGATAAATTGGGCCGCCGATATGTAGTTTCTCCTTGATCTCATCGTAGGAAAGCAAAGTGGTCGGCTGACCTGAAAGAACAGCCAGAACCTGGTTGATAAAGGATTTGAAGCGCGCCTTGCTGAAATCTGCACGCGTGCGGGAGTTAAGTTCATCTGACATTTTTAGTGACTCGTTTTTATTATTTTATATGGATATACATTTATGATCTTTGTGATTCCAAAAGTAGTTTCTGTATTTGCAAGATTGGTTTTATAGAAGTGCGTATGCCCATGAAAATGGTACCGTGGTTTTGTAACGCGAATCAGCCAGTTCAACGCTTTCAAGCCGTGATGGGCTGGATCTGTATCGTCATGAATACCGAAAGGCGGCGAATGGCTGATGAGGATATCCAATGCGCGGCCATATTGGATGCGATTGATCAACAGTCTGGGGATCAGGCGAAAGGCCCGTGAATAGGCTTCCGCCTGTGTATACTGATTTATACCATCCGGCCGGTAGCGGATGCATCCACCGAAGCCAGCGATCAGGAATTTTTTGTAGCGAACAATTTTCAGGTCCAGATTGGAGCCACCTTGAACGCGCGATGCAGCTGAAATTGGATCGAATTGCGGGTCATGATTCCCCGGAACATAGAACAAGGGCGCATGTACCATGGTTACCAGATATTCCAGATATTCATAAGGCAGATCTCCGCAGCCGAGCAGGAGTTCTATTTCCTGAAAATGGCCGCTGGAAGAGAGTGCATAAATTCGATCTTCGGCCTGATCGCTTACTGCGAGAATATTCACGCTTTCATTTTGCCGTATAACTTGTTTCCCCGCAAGCCTGTTAACAACTATATTGTCATATTCCGGCATTTGCAATTCCAACTACTGCACACTATAATCTAACAATTCGTATTGCATAACAGGAGTCTGCTCTGGAAACAAGAAAAATTACGTCGTCCATAGGTATGGAGTCGGAGGATGATAAAGCCTCGCGTCAACAGCTACAGGGTGGCTTAACACTTGTTGATCGATACACCATTCAAGACGTGATCGGCGTCGGCGGAATGGGGTCGGTTTATCGCGCCCGTGATCTGCATTTTCCCAATGTTGTGAAATTGGTGGCCGTCAAGGAAATGATTAACCTTGCTCCGGATCCG
>CAIWRB010000273.1 GCA_903914955.1 uncultured Chloroflexota bacterium
ATCATGTGACGCCACTTTCGGAGGTCCAAACAAAAATCTTATTTTTGCTGGGCTTCCCGACAAGTATCTATACCCAACTGGTTGATAATTTTTCGAAACCTATCTCAAAAATGACCGAACCATGAGTCATAGAATAACAAAGAAAATATATTCGATCTATTGGGAAAACGACGAACCACTTTTTTTGAAGTGGATGGTACGGAAGGTCTGCTATAATTTGGTGGAGGCAGTCACTTACTGACTCATGTAAATGAAAACGACACAATATTTTCTCTACACACGTTTGCGTCCTGACCGCATATTCATCAAGGATGAATGGATTGAGCATGTTATCAAAAACCCGCTGCGGGAAGAACGGCAGAGTGACGGAAGAATTCGGCGGTGGGCGCGGATCGCCGAAATGGAAAATCGTATTCTACGGATTATTCTATTGGAAGATGGCGAGACGGTTCACAACGCTTTTTTTGACCGTAACTTTAAGGAGTAAATCATGAAAATTAAATATTTTGCCGATACTGACACAACTTTATTGGAATTTTCAGACAACCCGCCTGTGGAAACTCAGGAACTCAATGAAAATGTTTATCTTGATCTTGATGGTCAGGGGCATGTGGTGAGCATCACGATTGAACACGCCAGCGCATCCACAAACGTGGAGGAATTTTTGTATCAGCGAATACCCGCTGTCACGGCTTAGCAAACCAAAAGACCTCCGAGTTTTTCAAAAGCTCGGAGGTCTTCCAAAAAGGACAACACTTAATGGCAAAGAAAAAGTATTCGATCAATTGGGAAAACGACGAACCATCCTCGTTTGAAGTGGATGGCGTGACGTACAACACTCTGGATGATATCCCAAACTGGAAGGACAAGGATAAACTTTCAGCCATGGTTCTGGCTGCCTCTGAAGATGGTTTTGAGGAGGTCAAACTTGACGAGAAGGAAATTGAAGAACTGCAAAAAGCAGCCGATGACCCGACTATGGAAAGATGGGTGTTGGGCGGCTTTACTGCCATTGCTATGGTTGCGCTTCTGATTACCGTGTTTTCCACTTTCTCAAATATTCAAAAGATCACCAAAGAGGAAAGCACGCCCGGACGCGTAGTGGATGTGGTCACACGCCGCGAAGTAGTTGATCAAAAGAATAACATTATCCGCGATTACTATTATCCTGTCATCGAATTCACCCCCATCGATGGGCACAAGCGCACGGTTCAGATCAGTGAAGGCAGCGATTCAGCATTCTATGAAAAAGGGGATGAAGTAACAGTGGCGTACGACCCTGAGCATCCGCTGGACGCGCGAATCAAGTCGGCGGGCAGCAGCGCGTTGATGTGGATCCTGCCATCCATCACTGGAATATTGGGAATTGCATTTTTAGGTGCGGTCTTAGTTGTAAGGAAAGTTATGTCAGCCTGATGAAAAGATCCCATTTTGGCAGCGCGTCCATGGTCACGGCAATTTTGTCCCTCTTGTTTTTGGGAGCGAACTTTGGTGTATCACAATTGGATATTACGCCCAGTACTTTTAATTCCTTAAATAACATCACAGTTCTGGTTAGTTGTTCTTTAGCTCCGCTGGCGATACTGCTTGGCATTTTAGGATTTATCCGAAAAGATGATTCAAAAATGTTTTCGGGAATCGCACTGGTTTTGGTCGGCGTGCCATTTTTGATCCTATTCGTTCAATTGATCTCTTCGATTTTGAGGTCTAATTAACTGGATTTTCTCCAGGTAAAATTAGCTATCCAAAACCGTGAGGTTTTGTCCCTTCAAGGGATGGATTCAAATTTCCAGTAAAACTTTAAGCACACCCGGCTGTGAGGCTCTCTCAAATGCTTTGAGTGACTCTCTCAATTTATATTGATCAGAAATTAACACACTCGGGTCAACTTCGCATTTTTCTAATAATCTTAAGGCAGGCTCAAATGGACCACAGCGTGAGCCAATAATATTGATCTCATCTACAACGATGGATGAAAAATTCACATTCATATCACCTTTGTATGTGGATTTTAAAACCAGAATTCCGCGCGGGCGAATGGCTTTTCTTGCAAGATCAAACCCGGAAGGGGAACCGGTAGCCTCCACTACCACATCCCATTTTTTAGGCTGTATTTCATCCTCGCTGATCAACTTGATCCCGCGCGCGGTGAGCAATTGCTGCTGAATTGGATGACGGGCAACTACACTCAAGTCAACGCCGGTGAGCGCGAGGGTCTGCGCGATCAGTTGTCCAAGCCGGCCAGCGCCGATCAACAGAACGCGGTCTATCTGCTGGAATAATAGCTGCGACTGAATTTCCAGCGCAGCCGCAAGCGGTTCAGTGAATACAGCGGCTTCATCAGAAACAGAATCTGGCACACGATATAAATTTTCAAGTGGCAGGCTGGTGTATTCAGCGAACACGCCAGCGCGATTCGCAATCCCCAGTACGCTGCGATTTTCACAATGAGTCGGACGACCGTTTAAACAAGCCTCGCACCTCCCGCAGACTGCGTTGATCTCCCCCACTACGCGCTGACCAATCCATGATTTTTCAGGCGCTTGCACCACTTCGCCAACAAATTCATGACCGAGGATGCCTGTGTATGGATAATAACCTTTCACAAGTTCGAGATCAGTGCTGCAAATGCCGGCCAGGCGAATTTTGATCAACGCTTCATTGGGTTGGTCAGGCTTTGGAATATCACGCAGTGATATTTTATTATTTTCGAGCCACAATGCATTCATCAATTTTCCTTCATATTATTTACTTCTTACTTCTTTGTTTCATTGCTTCGTATGTGATCAACGCGGATGCGATGGAAACATTCAGAGAATTCACTTTTCCAAGCATCGGGATTCTTACTTTGATATCTGAGTTCTGCATCCAGAAATCCGTCAAACCTTCATCCTCTGTGCCGACCGCAAGCCCGATGGGTTCTTTCAAATCGACATCAGTGTATAAGGCTTCGGCGGATGGCGTGGCCGCAAGTACGCGCATCTTTCTTAATCTGAGAAATGCGAGCGCATTCGGCGAATCAACCTCGACGGTAGGTACGGTAAAGATCGTCCCACGAGATGCGCGGACTACATTTGGATTCCACAAGTCTACGCGCGGGTCGCAGACGATGACTGCATCCACTTGTGCCGCGTCTGCTGTGCGGAGAATTGCGCCAAGGTTGCCGGGCTTTTCAACAGATTGTGCGACGATCACAAAAGGTGATGCGCTCATTTTCAAATCATCGAGCGATGTTTTTGGAATGGGGAAAATTCCCAGCCACCCATCGGGATTATCACGATAGGATATTTTCTCGAAGACAGCGCGGGTGACGGTGATCATTTCAGCAGTGGGAATTTCCATTGAAACAGAAGCAAGCTCTGGCGCGGTCAGAATCATTTGCGGTTTGAGTCCAGTGCTGAGTGCCAGAGTCAACTCATCGCAGCCTTCCACAAGCATCAATCCATCCAACTTGCGTTGACGTTTGTCTTCGCGCAGCTTGACGATGTATTTTATTTTGGGGTTTTGTAAACTAGTGATATCCAATTACTTCACCAAAAGCAGACAGGCGGCTTGATGTGTTTTGCTGAGCGTTATAAAAGGCGGGTCGCTGACTTTGCATGTTGCGATCGCAAGCGGGCAGCGCGGATGAAACCGACAGCCTGATGGCAGGTCAATCGGGTTGGGTGTTTCACCTTGCAAAATAATACGTTCATGCCGCAATCGCGGATTTGGAACAGGGATGACAGAGATCAATGCTTTTGTATATGGATGCTGGGTTTTTTCGAGAACTTCGAGCATGGTGCCGATCTCAACTATGCGACCAAGATACATAACGGCCACACGGTCGGCGAAGAATCCAACCGAGCCAAGATCGTGCGTGATGAAGATAACCGCGATCTGGCGCGTGATGCGAAGTTCAGCCAGCAGGTTGATGATCTCTGCGCGAATGGAGACATCCAGCATGGAGACAGGTTCATCAGCGAGAAGAATCTCTGGCTCAAGAACCAGGGCGGCGGCGATGACAACGCGCTGGCGCTGTCCACCTGAAAGCTCGTGCGGGAATCGTTGCAGGTAAACCTCGGCTGGTTTCAATCCTGAATCTTCCATCGCTTTTTTCACTCGTTCATCGCGTTCGATCTTATTATTTCCGATGCCGTGCACAACCAATGGTTCATTGATGATCTCTTCAATTGTTTGTGTGGGATTCAAAGATTCGTATGGGTCTTGAAAGATCATTTGAATTTTGCGGCGCAAACCTTTGCGTTCGTTGTCGTTGAGATGAGTGATATCGCGGCCTTCAAATGAGATGTAGCCTTCGGTTGGTTCCTCCAGCCCCATCAACAAAAGCGCCAGAGTTGATTTCCCGCAGCCGCTCTCGCCAACCAAAGCGATCACTTCACTATGCCTGAGTTGAAAATCAACACCATCCACAGCGTGTACGTGACGTGCTTCGCGGGAGAAAAAAGATGGACGATCTGCGTCAAAATATTTTTTTAATCCGCGTACTTCCAGAAAATGATCTTTGCTCATTTAGAAACCTCAAGCAGATGACAGCTTGCGATGTGTACAGCACTTTGAGAATCGTTTAGTTTTTGGAGAAGCGGCTGTTCAGTGTGACAACGCGCAAATGCCAGCCGACAACGTGGAGCAAAGCGGCAGCCAATAGGGAGCGCATCCAATCGCGGTGGATACCCGGGAATGGATGAAAGTTTTTTCTTGGGTTTTGTCAGATCTGGAAAAGCCTTGAGTAATTCCTGTGTATATGGATGGCGCGATTCGTTATATATGATATCCACGTCTGCGTATTCGGCAGTGACGCCGCCATACATGACTAAAACTTTATCGCAAATTTCTGCAACCACCCCAAGATCGTGTGTCACAAAAATAATTGCGAGTCCAAGTTTCTTGCGCAAGCTATCGAGCAGTTCCAGAATTTGGGCTTGGATCATCACATCCAAAGCGGTGGTTGGTTCATCAGCGATAATAATTTGCGGATTGCAAGCGAGTGCCATCGCGATCATCGCGCGCTGACGCATCCCGCCAGAATATTGATGCGGATAATGCTCTTTATGGTCGGCGGCAATTCCTACCAGGTCAAGTAGTTCGATCACACGTTCCTGAAGGCGCTGGTCACGCGGAAAGCCAGGCATATGCTTGATGATCGCTTCGGCGATCTGGTCGCCGACAGTTCGCACCGGGTTGAGGGCATTCATCGCGCCTTGAAAGACGATCGAGATATCCTTCCAGCGCACAGCATTTATTTCCTGTTCATTGAGCGCGGTCAGGTCTTTACCGCTGAAGATAACCTGTCCATTCACGATCTGTCCCGCTGATGGTAACAGCCGAAGCAGAGCAAGCATCAGCGTAGTTTTGCCGCATCCGCTTTCGCCGACCAAACCGATCAACTCCCCTTCCTTCAAGGTAAAGCTGATATTTTCCACGGCGCGTGCAGGCGGCTTACCTTCGTTAATATAATTGATGGATAGATTTCGGACTTCGAGTAATGGATTTTTTTCTGTTGGATTTTCGGATTCTCCACTCGCTTCATGATTGACTACTACTGGCCTGCCCGGCATTAAATGATGTGTATCCAGCCTTGGGTTTAAAACATGCTCAAGTCCCTGCCCAACCAGGGTGAGCCCTAGAACGACCCAAATGATTCCAATTCCAGGCGCTACCAACGCCCACCATGCCCCCGTGGACATAGCACCGCGCGCAAATGCATAATTGAGCATTTGTCCCCATGAAAGCGCAGTTGGATCTCCAAGGCCAAGGAATGAAAGTGTACTTTCGTTCAATACTGCCACAGATACAACCAGCACCGCCTGTACAACCAAGATCGGCATCACGAGCGGCAAAATGTGATGCCGGATGATATGTCTACGGCCTGCGCCGATGGCTCGTGCTCGTAAGACGAACTTGCGCGATTTCACTGCAAGAGTTTGCGACCGTACCATCCGCGCGGTGGTAGTCCAACCAAATATTCCTATGACAAAAATAATATTGAGCAGGCTTGGTTTGGTCAACGCAACGATCACAACGATCAACGGGAGGTCTGGAATAACGAGCATTGTATCGGTGAAGCGCATAAGGATATTCTCAACGCGGCCACCATAGTAGCCGGCGACGATCCCAATCGTCCCGCCAATTCCCACTGAAATAAAAGATGCAAAAAAACCAACGAGAAGGGAAACGCGTGCTCCATACATAAAATTGGAGAATACATCGCGGCCGGCATCGTCTGTGCCAAGCCAGTGCGCCGCACTGGGCGGATTGTAAACTTGCCCAGCGCCAACCCCCGCAGAGGATTTTGGATCATACGGGGAAAGCACAGGTGCGAAAATGGCGATCACCGTGATCACCAGCAATAGCACGAGACCGGCGATACCTAATTTACTTTGACGATAGGTTTGCCAGAAATTCGTTGAAGGTGATGGAACTTTCGCTTTGACTTCCACAGTTTGGATGCTCATAGTTTATTCAATCTGCACACGCGGATCAAGATAGGAATAGAGCAGGTCGGCTATAAAATTGGCAAGGATGACGCTGATCGCAATCAGGAGGAATCCACCCTGCAGGATCGGGAAATCTCTTCGGCTGACCGCTTCAAAGAGAGCACCTCCCAACCCCGGCCATGAAAAGACTGATTCGATCTGGATAACACCCCCCACTGTAAAACCGAGGTTGATCGCAATGATCGTCACCAATGGCAGCATCCCATTTTTGAGAGCATGGTCTTTCAGAATTTGGAAAGTGCTTAGTCCCTTTGCCTTGGCGGTCAAAATATAATCCTCTGAGAGCACATCCAAAAGGCTGGAGCGCATGATCAACATATATTCACCCATGAAAACGATCGTATAAGTTAATGTGGGCAATACAAGATGCCAAAGCACATCTGTAAATTGCGTCATGAACGGATAGGAACTCATGCCGGGCGTGGCTTTACCGCCAATCGGAAATCCATGACTACTCCCCCAAAACAACAGGATTATTCCCAGCCAAAAAGTTGGCAAACTCCATGCGACGAGGCCGGTGATGAGCGCGCCGTAATCAACGGACGTTCTCGCTTTCCAAGCCGCCATGACGCCAAATACCACGCCTACAATGATCGAAAGGATTTGTCCTCCGCCGATCAGCAACACGGTATTCCATAATCGCTCTCCCAAAATATCTGAGACGGGGCGATTGTAATAAAAAGAAATACCCAATTCCCCACGCGTTAGATTTTTTACATAAATAAAAAACTGGGTCTCCAGGGGATTAACTTCACAACTACCAAAACGAAGTGGATTTACGGTTTGAATACAATTGATCACAGGCTTATCCAAACCGAATCGAACTCGAATTGCCTCAATGGCTTCCTGAGTTAAACGAGGGTCTCGAATGCCCTGTCGCGCCGGGTCTCCCGGCAGAACGCGGAATAGAAAGAAATTCAATACGACCACAAAGAGGATCGTAAAAAAAGACCGGCCAGCCTTGTTACGAATATATAGCCAACGATTCAATGATTTACTCCACTGAGCCGGGGGGCGGACGCCCACCCCCGGCTCGTTGTGATTACTTGACGGGTTCGATGATAGTCAAAGAACTCGGATCTTCCAATGCCAATTTCGTCTCACTGTCAAGCCAGCCTTTAAAACGGTCTGTACGATAGGCTTGAACCGCAAATGCGTAGTATGGAATGATGTAAGGAGCATCATCATGAATGATCTTCTGCATCTCCCAAACCATTTTGAGCCGTTTGCTGCCATCCATTTCAGAGCCTTGTAACTTGAAAAGTTCATCATAGCGCGGGTTCGAATAGCCCGTTTCATTGTAACCAGTTGGGATAGAATCGGTTATTGGAATAATTAACAGGGTGTTCGGATCAGGATCGGCAACCCAGCTCCAGATCATGATGTCGTAATCCAATGCCGGACAGCATTTGGCAGTGAGCGCATCGCTTTCGACGGCCTGCATTTCAAGTTTGATCCCAAGTTGTTTCCACATCTCGGAAAGCAATTCGGCAATACGGGGAGCGGCATTATCACTGCTGGGCCAATTCATGCGAAAAGTAAGAGGAAGCGACCCATCCGGCATGTCTCGCGTACCATCACCATTTGCATCCTTGTAGCCGGCGTCATCCAACAATTTATTTCCCTTGGCAGGATCGTAGGCATAATCTTTGATCTCTGAATTAAACCATTCGCCCGTTCCGTTTGGAATTAATGCAATTCCCGGTGCTCCCAGACCTAGCAGCACGATGTCAATGATTTTCTGTTTGTCGGTAGCATAGGCCATTGCCAAACGCACTTGCTTGTCACGCAATGCCGGGTGACCAGTGCACAGGCCGCCATCTGCAGTTGGGCAATTGGTAGGATCCACCATATTGAAGATAATATCCTCCAGGTCGGGCGAGAGCGGAGCGCCTGTAACCACCTTTACATTTGCTGCCGTCCTTAATGATGCCACGCTTGTATTTGGAACACTCGTGATCATATCGATCTGTCCAGTCTTCAAAGCCTGAACGAGCGCGTCAGAACTCGAGAAAACCTGGAAGATAACTTCGTCCACTTTAGGGACTTGACCGTAATAATTCTTATTCACTCCCAGACGGATAAATTCATTCGGTTTATTTTCGAGCATTTTAAAAGGTCCGCTTCCGATCATCTCAAGATTTTCAAACGCAGCCGCGGCATCTCCCTCGGAATGATCCTTCCAGATATGTTCCGGTAAAATGTAAAGGAAGACCAATTTGCTGGCTATGTTTGGCACTGGTTGATCCAATGTAATTACCACTGTGGAATCATCGGGAGCTTCAATGGAAGCAAAGTGTTCTGTATAGGAATTCAGCGTTGGAAAATCGGTATGCGCCTTTACAAGGTTATATGTGAAGGCTACATCCTTGGCTGTTAAAGGTTTCCCATCATGGAATTTGATGCCATTTCTTATTTTATAGGTATATACCAAACCATCGGCTGATGCTGAAACATCTGTGCCAAGATCCAGCACAAGAGTACCATCCAATTTAAATTCATACATTGAACTATACGTCAGTTCAGATATAGTGTAGGCAGCCATCAGCCAGGCCACGCCAATATTTAGGGAATCTGGCCCACTTGCCCAGCCGATGCGAACGACAGAAGGCTGGCCAGATCCCGCACCGCCACATGCTGAAAGGATTAACGCGACCACGACAAAAAGATATAGGATTTTATTTTTCATATTTTCTCCTCTTCTGGGTAATAATTCGGGATAGTTCCAGAAACAATACGCGCCATGGCAGAAATCATCTGCCATGGCGCGGCTACCTAACTTTAATGAATAACGAAAGTGCTTCGGGGAATATCCACTGGTTAAGAATTTTACTGTAATTTCAGAATTATGGAAAGTAAATATTATTGGTAAAATGCATATGCCTATGGATAACCCAATCAAACTCACTGAAAAATACGAACGTAACGGCTGGCCATCTTTAAAGCGACCAGACACTAAACCGCCTGCGGGATGGAACCTCTCACTTCTTACCTCCCTCGAGCGGATTCGATCTCACGCGCTTTCTTCCCAGGGTGACATTGTTTACATCAAAGACGGCGAAACACTTTCGGATGTGTTTACGATGTCGGTAAATGGAGGCTGGCCTTCGCGTATCACTACCGACCGTCCGCTTGCGGCTTATTGGGATGATGAAATTCCCGAATGGTCACCCGATGGAAACTGGCTGACATTTGGTATTCATGGGCACGTACATATCGTTCCGCGTGATGGCGGCCTACCGAAGAAGATTACAGATTTTACAGTTGCGGCAAGCGGAGCGCGCTGGATGCCAGACTCAATTGGGTTAATCGTAACTGTTGAAAGAAACGATACCGACCAGTTACTACTTACCAATTACGAAGGTTGCTGGCCGCGCGCGCTAACCACAGACTCGATCGGCGATCATTGGGATGCGCAGCCGTCGCCTGACGGAAAGTTTGTTGTCTTCAACCTGCGCCGCTTCGATGACCTGAATCGACTCGATATTATTTTGCTTGAGATTACCACTGGCAGGCAAATAACTTTATACGGGAAACCCTCTAACCGCGCGCACTCTCCAAAATGGTCGCCTGACGGTAAATGGATTTCATTTATTTCACAGGAATCAGGCTACGAAGAGTTATATCTGATTCAGCCAAATGGCGAAGGATTGCATCAACTCACAAACGCGGGACGGGATATTTTCCAATACGAGTGGTCACCATCTGGTAAGCAGATGCTTATTGTGGTAAACAAAAGCGGCTCAAATGAACTAATGCTGCTCGAAACAGAAACGGGCTCAATGGTTGAGTTAAGAAACGCGGCGGGAATTCATTCAAATCCAAATTGGGCGCGGGATAAATCATATATCACCTTCGAATTTGAAGGCCCGACTTTTCCGCCCGACCTATATCGCATGGAACTTCCGGGTAAAAAAGTAACGCAATTAACTTTCTCAACTCCGCTTGCGCTTCACGCGATTCGAAAAAAAATGGTTACACCTGAAATTATTTCCTACAAAAGTTTTGATGGTCTTGAAATTCCCGCATTTTTATATCTTCCTGAAAGGTCCAACGGCGCGGCGATCTTATATCCGCATGGCGGGCCAAAAGATCAATATGGATTTGGCTGGGATGAACTCGCGCAATATTTTACCGCGAAAGGCTATACCTACCTCGCACCGAATTATCGCGGCTCCACTGGCTACGGTCGGGAATTCGAACGCGCCAACTACAACGACTGGGGCGTCGGCGACACGCAAGACTGTTTATACGGCGCAAAATTTTTACGGACGATCACAAGTATCAGGCCAGATCGAATTGGAATCGCAGGCGGAAGCTACGGTGGTTACATGACGATAAATTCATTATCACGCGATCCTGAATACCTTTTCGCATGTGGCATTGCAAAGTATGGCGACGCAAATCTGGTCAGCTCGTGGGCTCAATGTGAAAAAAGACTGCGGCTGTACACAGAAATTTTTCTTGGGCATCCTTCTAAGAATCTGGGAATCTATTTAAAAGGCTCCCCGATTAATGACGCAAAGAATGTTCAAAAGCCTGTCTTGATCTTACACGGTTTGTTGGATACTGTCGTTCCGCCTGAAGCGAGTGAAGAATGGGCGGAAGCGCTGCTCTGTGAAGGCAAGACATTTGAATATAAAACCTACGACGATGAGCCGCACGGTTTCCTGCGTCGGGAGAATCTTTATGATGTATATGAGCGCATGGAAAGATTTCTCGATTGGTATTTACTTCCAGGATGATCTTAATGAACACGGTCATTCAAAAAGAAACTTCCGAACATTATCTAGCAGTGCATGAAATTCTTATTACCAGTTTTAAGAGTGATGCTGAAAGCAAACTTGTAACCGCACTTCGCGAAAAAAGCATGGCTGTCCTTTCTCTGGTCGCATTACAAAATGGTAAAGTTGTGGGTCATGTTCTGTTTACCGAAGTTACCACCTCCCCGTTATCTAAAGCCCAAGGTCTTGGTCTGGCACCGCTGGCTGTTAAATCCGAATATCAAAAACAAGGAATCGGCGCACAGCTTGTTCAAGAAGGATTGCGCCTATGCACAGGGTTGGGATATGATTACATCGTTTTGCTTGGTGATCCAGAATATTATCAACGTTTTGGATTCAAAAGAGCCAGTGGTTTTGGTTTGCAAAATGAATATGGGGTAGACGAGCCATTCATGATCATCAAATTAACCGACTGTGATATTCAGAATGCGATGATTCACTATTGCCAAGAATTTTCTCTTTTCTCAGTTTAGGAAAAATAATATGAAAAATATAACTCCTATATTGCCTACGCGAAACATAACAATATTCAATTATGATTCTATGACCTGGCCAGAAGTCGCTGAATTGCCGCGTGACACACCACTCGTTCTCCCGCTCGGGTCTGGCTATGACTTCAATCTGCTCGCTGACCAACTAAGCAATCCGCCCCGAATCGGACTCCTGCCAACATTTCCGTTCGGCTGGCGTGGCAGTGGATTGGAAGTACCGGAGGCTATATTCGCTCAATACATTTTGAATCTGCTGGATAGTTTGCGTGATGATGGCTTCACAAGAGTGTTTTGCCTCGCGCCGCAAGGGGTTGATCCACAATCAAGTTTTATTCTTCATAATTCAGTTTCAATTCTTCGGCTTCCTCACGCTTCATCATCCGCACCAAAAATTTTTCTCCCGCCAGACAGCGAGCGCGGGAAAGTTATTTTGATTCCAATCGGCCACACAGAACAACACGGATTCCACCTCCCCCTCTCGGTTGACTCAATCATAATTGACTCGATAGCCAGGGGAGTAACCATCAAAGTGCCTACGCGCAGCTTTACTTTGCCAGTTATGCCTTATGGAGTGAGCACACATCGTTCGTCATTCGCAGCAACTCTAAACGCGGGTGGACGCGCCTTCGAAGATTTTTGGCTTTCAGTAATTGACATGCTCGCCGCGCGCGGATTTGATCGCTTTTATCTTATGAGCGGACATGGTGGCAATAGTTCGTTTCTAGTGAACATTGTTAAATATGCAGGCGAACGGCATCGACGAATATTCTGTGCGACTGCCTTTCTGCACACGTCAGGCGCCATTGGGGCGGCGGCTTTGAATAAATACCGCACGTCAAAGATTGGCGGCATGGGGCACGCGGGCGAATTGGAAACGTCCTACATGCTTCACTTGCGGCCAGACATGTGTCACATGGAACGAGTTGTAGACGAAACGGATTTTATTTCCACACCTGATTATTATATGGATTGGATCGAGGGCGGCTCTCTGGTTGCCAACCCGCCATGGGATGATGATTCAAAAACAGGCGCGTACGGCGCAGGCAGTCATGCCACCGCAGAAAAAGGCCGTCTTTGGTTGGAGGCGGCTATCGAAGAGAAGATTGATCACGTTGAACAAATACATGAACAACATGAACGACGCGAGAAAAGAAGGAGTGAAGGCTTTGGAATGTGGGGTAAGCTTACTTAACTTCAAAAGTAAATTTCATGCCGCAAAAAGGGGTCCTGCCAACCTTCAAAGTCCAGATCATGTTATAAGTGCCTGGACTTTTAGGCGCTGTAAGTGAAATGTTGAGTGTGATTTCATTTCCAGGAGCAATTGTTTTTGGTAGATCTTGAATTGGTTTGCCGTCGTTGCGAAAACCGCTATTGTATCGAAAATCAACGCCATTATTCGTCCATGTTTTTGTGCCTGAATTAAATATGGTTACTGAAAAAACATAACTAACACCCTGCTTAATGACCGCCCCCATCGGGGGTGTCTTTTCCCTGATGCCGCATGTCCACTCCTTGAGCGTAAAAGGGCTATCAATATCCTCTTTTGAAGAGCCAGTTCCACCGGCTGGTATTTGAATAACCGGTCCTGGCGTTGGCGTCCACGTTGGTAAAGGAGTAAAAGTAGGCAAGGCAAAAATAAAGGCCGATGGGGAAAATAATGGAATCAGCGTTCCTGTTGGAATTCGTGTCACAGATGGAGTTAAGGATGGGGGCATATAAACAACTGTCTGTGTTTTGGCGGCTTCAGCAGTTTGCGCGATCGAGGTTCCCAACAATTCAGGCGACAAGGATTGAGAAACTTGAGTTGGTTTGCCTAATAAAGGCAAACCACAGGCAACCAAAAGCATGGCTGTCACCAAGATGGTAATTATCCGCCGAAATCGCTGTCCACTCATGTGCTGATCCTCTTTTTTTGTATCCTAAATTCTATCAGTAATCCTTCTGTTAAATATTACTGAAAGGTTGTAATATGCACTAATGACTTTGCTGCTTAATAAATTCTTCACCCCACCCTATCAGGTCGGCATGGTCTTCAGGGATCGGTAAACTTGCAAGCAGACTCTGTGTTTTTTCACGCAAGACCTGACGAGCTGGCGGCTCGCCGGCTTCCTGCCATTTTTCCATGCTATAGCGCGGATAGACTTTGCTAACATAATAACCAGTTTTATAATTCTTCAAGGTGGATGGCTGACTCAGAAAGCTTTTGCCCGGGCCAACTTTATGGATCTCATCAATTGCAGAATTGAATTCATCCAATTGGAAGCCGTTCGCGAAACGCAAGGACTGGTCAATGATCTCGTGGACGTGGACAATGGTGGTCGGGGAGATGGACTTCGAGCCAAGCGAATCTCCAATGAACGGGGCCAGATGTCCGCTTGAGAGAAGAAGCGCGAGGGTGTTCATCCAATACGTGTCGGCAGCAATTAAATCCATGCCCCAGCCTGTTCCACTTCCAGAAGTTGAGCAATGCGGGATGCCATAATATTTCATCATTTCGGAACATGCCACACTGATCAATACGCTTTGCGGATCATAAAAATTGAGCATGGTGCGCATGTCGAAATAAACAGGCAGCATGCCGAGCAGGATAGGCGCGCCTTTCTTGATGGTCTGGCTGATGACGAGACCGGCGAGTAATTCAGCCATGAGCAACGTGAGTGTGCCAGCTGGCGTGAGCGGTGTGGACGCACCAGCCATGCTGTAGTTTGAGAATATGACCGGCAGACCGCGCTCGATTGAAATTTTCATTTTATCCACAGTGCCGGCATTCATTACCAGCGGACTGACCGGGTTGAAGTACGGGATGATAAATGGCTTCGTGCCGAGGTCGCCGTGTAATTTTTCGTACATCTGCAAAATGACGGGGAATTTGTGTTCATCGGAAACAAGTAGAACCAGCGGCTTGGTTGTATTCGCAATATGTTCAAGTGAACCAAGTAGGTCACTCAATTCTTCAGGCACGTCTCGAATAACACCGACAGTGGAAATAACATCATAGAGTGGTAAAGCAGATCCAAGCCGTACGAGCTCCTGAAAATTCTCCCGCTTGAATAGATCTAATTTTTCATCAATGGAATTTTGATAAAACAAAGCCGTCACTCCCACGCCGAAACTGAGGCGATTATCTCCAAGTTTAAGTTTATGTTCGCCGCGACGATCGTATATGTCAATTGTCCTTGGCGCAGACTTTATTGCCTCCTCTACAACTTCGGTCGGGAATTTGATGATGCGATCCTGAGATTTAGTTCCAAGTTTTCGTTCAAGCATTTGCAGAATTTCGGGAGAATCAACTCTGACTCCGGTTTCACTTAATACGCGCAGGGTATTTCGATGCGCTTCCTGGATCTGTTCTTCCGTCATTAAAGTTAAATGTGGTCGGACGTTGTTCATAAAGTATTCTCCTCAGCCCAATTTTACAGTAAAACTTAAACGAGCCTAAAGTCTCCCGAGAAAAGTATTGGCAGACGCGGGTTACTTCATGCAAATAGATATTCCACAAAGGGGGATTTGCCTTAGTCGATTAGAGAAATCGTCTGATCCTATTTCTGAATAAAATCCTCAAAAAATAACTAATAGATGAACAGGTAACCAGCACAGGTTTGCAAGCGTAATGAAAGTTTACTTTCTGGCTACCAAGTTCATCATATAGTTATTGCTTATCTTGCAAGTCTCAATTTTTGTCTTACAAATGCTGCTTGGAATATTTTATTAAAGAAACCTTTATATCCCTCTACGTCGTATAAAATCATATAATCCGCCGGGCCATATTCCTCCGGCTTGAACATGATGCCGCCATTTGGATTAATCTCCAGTATAAACAGTTCACCTTGATCGTTCATGCGGATATCGCAACGCCCATAGCCTGAACAACCCATAGCGAGATACATTTTCTTTGAAATATCATGCAAACGTGAAGTTAGCTGCGGGTCAACCACTTTTTTGAAATCAAAAGGCGCGTTGTAATTCCACTTGACATCCACATGCCAAAACTCTTCATTTGGAGGAAATATCAACTCTGCAGGCGGGTATGCAAATGGCTGGCTCAAGTCATTAGCATTGTCCACAATAAGCACGTTATATTCCTTGCCAACAATGAATTCTTCCATGCGCGCTGCGCCAAACTGCGAACAGATCCGATCTACCTGAGTTCGGACTTGTTCCAACGTATCTGCCCGCGAGTCTTTGGTCATGCCAGTACTTCCATAACTTTTCGGATGCTTAACCATGATGGGATAGCGTAAATTAATGACTAATTTTTCAGCTTCTTCAACATTTTTTACATGATAACCTTTTACAAAATTGATGCTATTTGCCTCTGCGGTGAACTGCATCTCCTCCCGTGTTGGATCAAAACAATTCGAATCCGCTCCAGTAAAAGACAAGTCCAGTTCTTCCAAAGCATTAACGACTTCTATCGCTTGGTACCCACTCACCGAATCTTCCTCATCTTCGAATTCATATCCTTCACAAATATTAAGGAATACATCGAATTCATTTTTTTTTGCCAATGCGCCAATTTTTTCCCGGACTGGTGCAGTCAAAGTTATCAATTTCCAGTCGAAATCTTTTATATACGGAGCGGGGTCGAAATCTGAAATCTCTTCATCTGAAAGAATACAAACTCGCATGGTCTACCTCTTTATTGTTTTGGGTATTATCATATAATATTTTTATATAAAACAAAAAAAGAGCAGCGCCGAACTGCTCCTTAAAAAACTGAAGGCATTATTTTGTCCGCGTCACCTTGCGGATACTGCGCGGTTGTTCGGCATTTAATCCTTTTGCCAATGTTAGATGATAGGCAAACAATTGCGCGGGGAGAATACTTACCAGTGGAGATAACCACTCGGGCACCTCCGAAGGAATGGTCACGGGTGTTTGAGCCGTCGCCAACGCTCTTTTGTCATTCGAGATCACAACGAGTTCTGCTGAAAAATCTTTGCGAAGTCTTTTCAACATTTGAAGCATGGAATCAAACACCCTCCCTTTTGGCGCGACGGCCATAACTGGAAAACCCCTCTCCACCAACGCAATAGGTCCGTGCGCAAAATCGGCGGAGGAATATGGCTCGGCTTTCACGTAGGATAACTCTTTTAATTTTAACGCCCATTCAAACGCGGTGGCATAATTAAATCCACGCCCAAGCACAATGGTTTGATCCATATAGCGATAGCGCTGTGCGACTTCTGCAATAAATTCATTTTGCCTCAAGACTTCCTTCATCCAGTTAATAGTTTTGGTTAGGTCTTCCCAATATTTTTTATTTCCGTTTAGTGCCGCTGAGAGCATCGCTATTGACATCAACTCGGTGGTATAAGTTTTGGTCGCGGCCACGGCTTTTTCAGCTCCCGCATTAATATCCAATAGAAAATCTGCGCTGTGTGCGAGTGGAGACTTTGACTCATTCGTGATCGCAAGCGTTAAACAATTTTGCCGCCTGCCCTCCTCCAGCACGCTGACAATATCAGGAGACTGCCCCGATTGTGAAATGCCAATGACCAGCGCGTTCTTCAATTTTGGTGGCTGTTTGTAATATGTAAAAAGAGACGGGGTCGCGAGCGCAAGTGGAAGTCCATTCAGGGCACCCAGAAGATAATTTGCATAGCGCCCAGCGTTATCAGATGTACCGCGTGCCGCGAGAAAAACATATTGAATTTCACGTTTATGGATGGCGGCAACGATCTGCCCTACAGTTTTTTTCTGTGAACTAAGCAGTGCTCTAATACGTTCAGGCTGTTCGGCGATCTCAGAATAAATAGTCATAAGTCTATTTTACACCTTGACTCAAACCTTAATGATGGCTACAATAATTTAGGTTCACCTAAATTATATTTTACCATTAATAAAATTTTAACTTCCATAATATAAAGGAACAACATGCCTGAAATCCTGACCCAATCCATTCAAGATTATCTCAAGCATATTTATAAACTCAATGAAAATGGCGATGCTGCCAGCACGAACGATCTTGCGACGCGTCTCAACATTGCACCTGCCTCGGTGACTGGCATGTTGCAAAAATTAGCAAATTCCAAACCTGCGTTGGTTCTTTACAAAAAACACCAAGGCGCCACTCTCACAAAACCCGGCGAGAAAGCCGCACTTGAGGTGATCCGCCATCACCGCCTGCTTGAAACTTTTCTCGTCACCACACTCGGTTATTCATGGGATGAAGTCCATTCCGAAGCGGACAAACTCGAGCATGTGATTTCGGAAGATTTTGAAGCGCGCATAGCGAAAGCATTAGGAAATCCGAGTCGTGACCCGCATGGTGAATTAATTCCAACCGCGGATCTGGTTATGCCTTCCGATGAATCACGCCCTCTCGCCTCATTGCGAACCGATGAAGCTGCAACTGTCAAACGAGTATCAGACGATGACCCGGCATTACTCCGCCATCTGCGAGAGATCGGCGTTGTACCTGAGGTGAAACTCACTATTAAAAATTATTCCGAGTTCGATGGTAATCTTACGATCAAAGTTGAAGGTCAAAAGTCAAATGTGGTACTTGGCAAAGAAGTTACGAGTAAGGTATTTGTGGATAAATAAAGAAAAGACGTTTCTAATCCTGTCCTTTGCAGTTATCGCAGACAGCTGGTTCATTGCCACGATGGCAATCGTCGCATTCATCCTGCTTGCAATTAGACTACCAGACGAGGAAGCTCATCTCATCGAAAAATTTGGTGATGAATATCGCGTTTACATGAAATCCACGGGCGCATTCCTGCCCCATTTTGAAAAGAGATAATCCAGTATGGCAAAAATCAAAAATACAACAGTACAAGTGCGTAAAGATGATGTCAACACGCTGCACTCGGCCAACGAGATATTAAAGGGCACAAGTAAAAAGGGTTTTTTTGCCCGCCTACTCCCCTTTATGGGACCAGCCTTCGTAGCCTCAGTGGCGTATGTTGACCCTGGTAATTTTGCAACAAATATTCAAGGCGGCGCCCAATTCGGTTACATGCTCTTATGGGTAATCACAGCTAGTAACTTGATGGCAATGCTCATTCAAACACTATCCGCTAAATTGGGAATTGCAACGGGCAAAAATCTGGCAGAACTTTGCCGTGAACATTTTCCGAAATGGGTTTCTGTCAGTATGTGGGTACTAATGGAACTGGTGGCAATGGCAACCGATCTGGCTGAATTTCTTGGAGCCGCACTTGGATTTAACCTGCTTTTCCATATTCCCTTGTTTGCGGCAGCCTTGCTGACAGCCTTTACAACTTTCATCATCCTCGGTCTGGAGCGAAGAGGGTTTCGCCCCCTCGAAGCAGTCATCACGGCCTTGGTCGGAGTGATCGCGTTTTGTTACATCATCGAAACGTTCCTGGATCGTCCGGATATTTCACAAGTTTTTTTTCATGCCTTTGTGCCACAATTTTCAGGCGTGGAGAGCGTACTTCTTGCAACCGGGATCCTGGGTGCAACTGTGATGCCGCATGTTATCTTCCTGCATTCATCGCTCACCCAAAATCGAATCCCTACAAAAAACGACGGCGAACTCAAGAAGTTATTTCGCTTCCAATTGTTTGACGTGACGATAGCCATGGGACTGGCGGGTCTGGTAAATGGCGCAATGCTAATCATGGCATCATCTACATTTCACGCTCAAGGACTGCAGAATGTCGGCTCGATCGAGGAGGCGTATCGAACTCTAACGCCTTTGCTGGGTTCGGCGGCAAGCACCGTGTTCGCCATCTCCCTGCTCGCGTCCGGCTTGTCATCTTCTACAGTCGGCACAATGGCAGGACAGGTCATAATGCAGGGTTTTATTCATCGCAGTATTCCAGTTTGGGTAAGGCGCGCCTTTACCATGGGTCCACCACTTATTGTCATTGCGCTCGGACTCAACCCAACGCGCACTCTCGTGCTCAGCCAGGTTGTACTAAGTTTTGGCCTGCCGTTTGCAATCATTCCACTCGTCATGTTTACAAGACGCAAAGATGTAATGGGAATATTAGTTAACCATAAAATAACCACTATAATAGCCAGCATGGTAACAGCCTTGATCGTATCCCTAAATCTATTCCTGCTTTATCAACTCACATTCGGTGGATAAACCCATGTTTAAACGTATTCTCGTTCCCCTCGATGGTTCGAATTTGGCAGAAGCAAGCCTGCCCGCCGCCGCATCACTTGCCGAAAAAATGAGTGCACCCGTTACCCTGCTACATGTCATTGAACAGAACGCACCGGAAACTGTCCATCACGAGCGGCATCTCACACATCCGCAAGAAGCAGAAAGCTATCTTCAAGATTTGGCTGGGCAAACTTTTTCAGCAGTGGTCAAAGCCAATTGGCACGTCCACAGTTCACAGGTTAAGGATGTGACTGCCAGTATCGTCGAACACGCCGCCGAATTTGATCCAGGTCTGATCATCATGTGCGCGCATGGGCGCAGCGGTATCCGCAGTTTGATATTTGGCAGGATCGCAGAACAAGTTGTCGCAAAAGTGTCAACTCCATTACTTCTGCTTCAGCCTATGACTTCACAGCGAAATCCATTCCAACTACGCCGAATCCTGCTTCCACTAGACAGCGAATCAGTTCACGATGACAGTTTTTCGCTTGCGAAGATTCTGGCAAAAGCCTATGATGCAGAGCTATCCTTGTTATGCGTTATTCCAACATTCAGCACCTTGCGTGGCGATGAAGCGGCGACTAGTACGATTTTGCCCGCTACAACCAACGCGCTTTTGGATATTAAAGAAGAACATGCCAACGAGCATCTCCAGGAGCATCTGAGTGAATTAGCCGGCGAGGGGTTTCGCGCTTCAGCAGAGATAGCACGCGGTGACCCTACTCAAACCATCGTCAATGTTGCTGAACATAGCGGAGTGGACCTGATCGTGATGAGCACTCATCGCAGAGCAGGCATGGACGCATTCTGGGCGCGTAGTGTTACCCCCAACGTAGCGCGGCGAACGCGTATTCCCCTGTTAATTATTCCGTTACCGCCACGATCACAATAAACTTTATGCCAAGGTTATTAGGTTGGGTTTACAATTAGCAAATGTCTGATAATCATACCCACTTGCATTTGGATAATATAACTTCTCAAACCACAAAAAGACTCGCGCTATCACTCGGATTAACAGCTGCGTTTGTGATCGTCGAGATTGTCGCGGGGATTTTTGGAAACAGCTTGGCGCTCCTCACCGACGCTGCGCACAACTTTACAGATGTGATCGCTCTCGGTTTAAGTTGGTATGCGATAAAACTTGCCACACAACCTGCTCATGCAGGTAAGACTTTCGGCTATCATCGCGCGGGAATTTTAGTAGCGTTGATAAATTCCACAACTTTGATTTTGATTGCAATGGGGATTTTCTATGAAGCATATCATCGCTTCCTCTCTCCGCCCGAGGTTAATTCAGCGATTCTGATAATCGTAGGCACTTTGGCATTTCTGATCAATGCGGGCACTGCATGGCTGGTCAAAAGCGGAAGCGAACATGATCTAAACCTGCGCAGCACATTCCTGCATTTGATGGGCGACGTACTATCCACGATCGGCGCGGTCATCGCCGGATTTATCATCGCGTTTACAAATTGGAACTGGCTTGATCCGCTGGTGAGTGTGATGATCGGAGCATTTATTTTATGGAACGCATGGGGAATCTTGCGGCAGGCAACCAATATCCTACTTGAAAATGCCCCCGAAAGTTTTGACATAAACTCGATGGTTAGTGACCTGCTCAAGGTGGAAGGTGTGCGGGATGTTCACGATCTACACGTCTGGAGCATCAATGAAAATCTGCGTGCGCTCTCCGCCCACATCATCACAGATGATGTACTGGTCAGCGCGGGGCTGCCAATTCAACGTGACCTGAATGAAATTCTGGCACACAAGTACAACATCCGCCACGCGACGCTGCAACTGGAATGTGAATGTATCGGACAAAATATTCTATATTGCGATATTCATGAAGTAACTCATACTCACGGGATCGCATAAGTACTTTTATAAAAAAACTTGTTTTTCTTCTTACTTTAGTAACAAATTTACCGGCCGCGTAAAAACGAAATCAGTGCACCTAAGGCTCCAATAAAACCGAAACCAAAGATCAATAATCCGACAGGCATACGGTCAATTGCCGAAGTATCCGCGTTAAATTTTGTTATGACCAGTGCTGCCGGCGGAGTGAAAGTTGGTAAACGGGTTGGAATGACAGGCGAGCTAAATGCCGCCAGCAAGGTTGGGTCTATATCGAAAATCAGCGTTGCCGCAGGGGTTGGCGTAGGCGGCGAAACCAACGCGGGTAATGACCCCGTCTTTACGATCTTCACAAAAGGTGCATAAACCCATGCAACAGAATTTGTTACTCCGGGATAATAGATCTGTATATAAGTTTTATCTTCTGAGTAGCCGTAAGCCGGCACCTCTTGTCCAGCCAGCAACACTCCGATCGCTGGGTATAAAAATTCGCTTGGACCTGAATACACATTGATCTGAAGCAGGTCAAGGAAAACACCAACAACCGGCCCGGAAGGTGTGCCTGTAACCGTTGGAATGGAACCTGTCGGCTGTTGAGCCAACGCAGAAGAATATGGGGAAAAGTCCGTAAGTATCAAGCCTATGAACAGAATTAAAAGAAAAGTGATCGACTGTATGATTCGAGTGGAATTCATTGGATTATCGACGTAAAATAACTGAGAGCAAAAAGCCGATCAATCCCAGAGTCGCGAGAGCGAGAATAATAACTGCCTTTGAAACAGAGCCACTGGAATTCGCAACTTGTGTTTCCATGTAAGGTGGGGCAACTAATGATGGGGGCGGCGTGAAAGTCGGCGGACGCGTATTTGTAGGAACAACAACAAATTGCGCGGCGAGCGTGGGATCTATGGTGGCAGTCGCGGGCGGGATGGGAGTCGGGGGCGGTCCAGCAATTTGCAAGGTACCCGGAGAAACCTGTACCAGCGGGGAATATACCCAGCCTTGATCATAAGGCGCTCCTGGATATTCGATCTTGATCCAATCTCCGCCTGCAGATCTTCCCAAGGCTGGGGCAGTGTCACCGGGATATAAAATTCCAACCTTGGGATATATTATCGAACTCGGCCCCATGCGAACATTCGCAAACGGCTCATCAGAAAGAACAGTGATATACATCCCATGAGATTGAGGATCAGGGGTATCTGTGGATTGCTGAGCCTGCACAAGGGTCGAAGTGAATGCGATTAATATCCAAACATCAAGGATATTAATGATGGCAAAAGCTAAAGGGTAAAACCATTTTCGTTTCATTTTATAGTTACTCTTAAGGAGAATCGCAAAGGCGATTATAATCTAATTCATGGAACGAAAAATCTATCATGGAACCATCAAACCCGTAGATATTACTCAGGCTTTACTTGGTGAATTTAACCAAGGAAATACCCGCGCCCAAACTATCGGTCAAAGCGATAAGATGATCCTGCAAATTGGAACGCGGCCTGGGGCCTCGTCAGGCGGACAGACTGCGATGACGGTGACCATCCAAAAATTGGAGGATGGCATCATGGTCGAGCTGGGACAGCAGGCATGGCTTGGCGTAGCCGCCAGCCTGGGAATGAGCGCAATTTCCGCCTTGCGAAATCCGTTTAGTTTGCTCGGACGGCTGGATGATATCGCGCAGGATATTGAAAACCTGCAAATGAGCGAGCGTATCTGGCAGGTGATCTCGCAGGCGGTTCAGGCAAGCGGAGCTTCAACAGATCTTTCAGAAAAACTCAAGCGATTGACTTGCGAGTACTGTAACGCCGCAAACCCGGTTGGCGAGCCGTCTTGCGTAGCTTGCGGCGCACCTCTTGGGAATGCCCAGCCTGATACCTGTAAAAAATGCGGGTACGTAGTCAAGACAAAAGATAAGATCTGCCCAAATTGCAAACAGGCACTGTTAAGATAATAAACCGGCTGATAACTCAGTCGGTTTTCCAGCAATTCCAAATCTAAAACCGAACAGGCTCAAGATCAGGTAAACTCGGCTATCTTGCAGCAATAATGGTATTGCGCCAGCTGTAGATAAGTGTAAATGCCTCATAATCTGGTCAAAAGCACCGTTATACCAAGAATTGAATTTCAGATTTGGAATTGCTGTCGGTTTTCAGTTAGTCTTGCAGAAAAACCGACCACCTTCTATAATGATTGGAGAAGGTCAAATAAAATGAATTTAAAAGAATTAGAAGCTCGTCTCCAATCTCTGGTGGAAGTGGATCTGCTAAAAATACTTCCGAGTAGAAAAGTGGAGGATGTCATCATCCAAAAACTGGCGGCGGCAATCCAGCTCAACACAATTTTATTGGAGAATGGCTCGATCGTTGCTCCGGATGTTTATACCTTGATCATGCACCCAAGCACTTCTGCAAATTGGCAGGATCAGCAATTAATTTCAATTCTATTAAATTCAATTACTACAGTTGCGCAGGAAGCAGGTTTTCGGTTTACAATATCCCCTACAATCACCGTCTCAACGGACGAAAAAATATCTATATACGATGCCGTGATCGTGGCATCACATCGGATCGAATCTATGGCAGAAACCAACGCATCGCCTCTGGATACCGGAAATCTTGAGTCCACCGGAAAATTACCCGAAAATGCCTTTTTGATCGTTGAAGGGGTTAAAATTTTCCCGTTGACTTTAACTGTGGTAAATATCGGCCGCAGATTGGATAACCAATTAATTATCGATGACCCGCGTGTCTCTCGTAATCATGCACAGTTGCGGGCCATTAAAGGACGGTATGTGGTCTTCGACTTAAATTCCACCGGGGGAATTTTTGTAAATGGACAACGCGCCAACCAAAGTGTGCTGTATCCGGGGGATGTTATCTCCCTGGCTGGCGTAGCTCTCATCTTCGGACAGGATAATCCACCCCCTCGCCCTGACTTAAAATCCACAGCGCCTTTGAAAAGCGGGGAAGAAAATTCCCCAAATCGTCCTACCGCGGCATTTAAAGATCGTTCCACAGCGAAAATTAAGAAAAAATGAGCGGTCCCATTGTTTTGGCCTTACGGCTAATTACTGCGGTCGCGCTATATAGCTTTCTGGGATGGGTTTTATTTTTTTTATGGCGTGAAGTTCAGCAGCAAAGCCAGTCACTGGCAAATCGGCGTGTTCCTGGGATCAGCATCACGGTCAAGCATGCAGACGACCCTTCCATCCTCAAGCATTTCGCACAAGCTGAAATCACATTGGGCCGTGACCCTGGCTGCGATATTCCATTAATGGACGACACGGTATCCACCCGCCATGCTCAATTGACCTATCATCACACACAATGGTGGCTGACGGATCTCTCATCCATGAACGGGACGATCCTAAATCAAGCGACCGTGAGCATGCCCACGGTGATCACGTCTGGTGATGAAATTATGTGTGGATCAACAAGTTTGACCATTGCTCTTTCACCCAACCTGGTAATTGAACCCACTCAAAGATTGGAAAAACAAGAATGACAGAAAATATATCCATCGCCATCATCGGCGGCTCTGGTTTGTATCAAATGTCGGGGCTGATTGATGTAACAGAACACATTATTGATACGCCCTTTGGTAAAACAAGCGCGCCGATTGTTGTTGGCACACTTGAAGGCATCCGGGTGGCATTCCTTGCGCGTCATGGTCTTGGTCATCATATTACTCCGAGCGAAGTACCTTATCGCGCGAACATTTACGCACTGAAATCGCTTGGCGTGGAACGTGTAATCAGCATTAGCGCGTGCGGTTCATTGCGCGAGGATTACGCACCCGGCCACATAGTGATCCCTGATAACATTTTTGACAATACCAAAGATCGCGCCCGCACATTTTTTGGGGACGGTTTTGTTGGCCACGTCAGCGTGGCAGACCCATTCTGCGAAGACCTTTCGAATCAGGTCGAAGTTGCCGTGCGTTCCACAGGTGCAGTCACTCATCGCGGCGGTTCGTTTATTACGATCGAAGGGCCGCGCTTTTCCACAAAAGCAGAATCAAATGCTTTTCGAAACTGGGGCATGTCCATAATCGGAATGACCGCAGCTCCGGAAGCATTCCTTGCACGCGAAGCTGAACTCTGCTATTCAACGATGGCGCATGTCACTGATTATGACGTCTGGCATGAAAGCGAATCACCTGTGACCGTTGACATGGTGATCCAAACACTTCATAAGAACACGCATCTTGCACAACAGGCGATCCGCAATTTGTTGCGGGAAATTAAACCCGAACGCTTATGTCAATGCGGCCAAGCGCTATCCACCGCCTTAATTACAGACCCAAAATCAATCCCCGTTGAAACGCGCAAAAGGCTAGACTTAATTGTAGGCAAATACTTAAAATAAATATGCCAGACGCGACGCAAAGCCGCCTCTTACGCTGGGCGACATTCATTCTCTTCGTCCAAGCGACGATCCTGACAATCTCTCCCGCAGTGCGCGAACATACCTGGAATGTAAATTTCAGGTTGTCACACTGGCTGGGATTTTTTATTTGGATCGTTCTCATGAATTTTGCGCATCGCGCAACCGCCAAACAATTACAAGAGCGCGACCCATATCTTCTTCCAGCAGCAGGCCTACTTAGCGGATGGGGACTCCTAACCATTTGGCGCCTGGATGAAACCTTTGGGCTACGTCAAACGATCTGGCTCGCTGTAAGTATTATCGTTTTCATTTCGGCTCTGTATCTCCCCAAAAATCTCGCCTTCCTCAGGCGCTATAAATATGTGCTTCTGAGCGGCGGGCTGATCATCACAACACTGACTCTCTTCCTTGGCACAAACCCGCTTGGAGTAGGTCCTCACTTATGGCTGGGCTGTTGCGGTATCTATCTCCAACCATCCGAGCCGCTTAAATTATTACTGGTGATTTATCTATCAGCATATCTCGCAGACCGCGCAAGTATTCGGCTGACATCATTACCATTACTCGTGCCAACGGTCGTCGTCACCGGACTTGCACTTTTACTGCTGCTCGTTCAACGCGACCTTGGCACAGCCTCGATATTTGTATCAATATTCACCATTCTTATTTTTATCGCGACCGGCAAACGACGGGTGTTATTAAGTGTAATTTTCTTTTTGATCATCGCTTTGGCTGTAGGTTATTTTTTCATTGATATTATTCAAATTCGCGTGGAAGCCTGGCTCGACCCGTGGGCTGACCCTTCCGGGCAATCCTATCAGATCGTGCAGTCAGTACTGGCAGTTGCAAACGGAGGCATCATTGGGCGCGGACTTGGGCTGGGAAGCCCGCTTCTGGTTCCTGTTGCTATATCAGATTTTATTTATGCGGCAATAGCAGAAGAAACGGGTTTGGCCGGGAGTATAGGATTGCTCGCCTTGATCTGGTTGATCCTGGCCCGAGGAATGATCATCGCCCTAAACTCTACCGATCGATTTCGCCGTTATCTCGCGGCTGGCATAGTGACATACTTCGGCATTCAGAGCCTGCTGATCATCGGCGGAAACCTGCGTATGCTTCCGCTGACAGGTGTGACATTACCCTTTGTTTCCTACGGCGGATCTTCGTTATTGACCTCTTTCATCGCCTTGGTCATTTTGCTCATCATCAGCAACGTGGAAGACAACGAACCCGCCCCACTGCCTGATCCAAGACCGTATACGCTGCTTACAGGCATGCTCGTTCTGGGATTTGCCACACTCGCATTTGCCAGCGCCTGGTGGGCGGTCTTCCGCGGACCAGACCTGCTCAACCGCACAGATAACGCACGCCGCTCTATCGCAGATCGATACATGGCACGCGGCGAGTTATTAGATAGAAACAATCACCCCATCAATATTACCGAAGGCGAAAGCGGAACCTATAACCGTGTCTACGTTTATCCTGATCTCGCACCGATTAGCGGCTATACAAATCCGATCTATGGACAGGCCGGCTTGGAAGCAACACTTGATGATTATTTACGAGGTTTGAAGGGAAACCCGGCCAGTCTCATTTGGTGGGATTATTTACTTTACGGCACTCCCCCGCCCGGTCTGAACGTTCGACTGAGCATTGACCTCTCCCTTCAAACCGAAGCGGATCGATTGCTCGGTGAACACGCTGGCTCAGTTATCCTGATGAATGCGCAAACGGGCGAGATCCTTGTGATGGCATCGCACCCGACTTATGATCCAAACAAACTGGACACAGAAGGTGACGCTCTTTCAGCAAATTCATCTGCGCCATTGGTTAACCGAGCAACCCAGGGGTTATATCAAATTGGCACAGCCATACTTCCGTTGCTGCACGCAGAATTTGGAGATACTCAGCCAATAGATTCCGCGCTGAAAAAGTACTATCAAAAACTTGGCTTGTATCAAGCGCCATCCATCAATATGCCTGTTGCATTTGATGCGGAAGAAAATTTAATAAAAGATCTCAAAGTAAGTCCATTGCAGATCAGTCTCGCGGCCGCGCTGCTAAGTAATCAAGGGATCAAACCTGTAGCGAGAATTGCAATGGCGGTGGAAACACCTGCGCAAGGATGGGTGGTGCTGTCAAACGAGAGTCAGCCTGTTGAGTTGATTCAACCCAAAGCGGCGAATGAAGCGGCTCTGTCTTTCGTCCTGGAAGGCAAACCTTACTGGAGTCATACCAGTCAGGTATTCGTAGATAAGAGTCCAATTACATGGTTATTATCCGGCACATTGCCGGATTGGGGCGGTACACCGTTGGTGTTGGTGGTCGCGCTCGAGGAAAATAATATTTTCCTCGCCGATCGTATTGGGACAGAAATTCTTGACATGGCATTGAATCAAAAATGAAAGGATAAATTTTTTTCAATCCAGGGAGTATTTGATCGAATCAAAAAAGGCCAGGGATTGCCTGACCTTTTTTGCCTTGGAAATTAATTATATGCCTTTATCGTTATCTTTGGCCCCGTAGCCAGGACCGCTTTTGAAGAAAGTATAGTTTGGTTTAATGTCGGGGGTCAGGTCAACAACTTCACCCGCAGCGAGTTGTTTCGCGGTTTCAAGAACAACGGCTTTACCATGGTGATTTGTAGCTTCATAATGACCAGTGAGACCAACATTGCTGATATATTCGCCGCCCTTCGCGGTGTACGCAGCAGGAACTTCATCTTCAGGGAAGATGGCGGCAAATGGGCACTCGGGGACACAAGCACCACAATCGATGCAGGTGTCAGGATCAATATAGATCCACGGCCATTCTGCAAGAGGCTGGCCAGGGATCATACACTCGACGGGGCATACATCGATGCAACCGCGGTCACGAACGCATAAACTGGTAATAATGTGAGTCATTTAATTTTGCTCCTGATTGAAATGTAGTTGAATGGAACGAGCCAATTATATCTTCGTTTATGTTCGTGGCAAGGGTAAGTTTATTTTTTCACGATACACACGTTTGGTGTGGAAAATCAATTTGAACGAACCCACATAACATTATCCATCTCTTTATGGTTAGTAATGTCATGAATAATTGAAAAAAGAAGCTGCTTTTCCTGCAACACAAGCGGAGATGAATACACTTCCACAATGCGCTCTTCTCCGCTGGCTAACTTGTGTGGAAAAACAAAATAATTTCTCTCCTCATGCACCGCTTTTTGACGCTCCACCGCCACCTGCTCTGGTGATAAAGTATTGATCTCCTGGATCAACATTCCGCAAAGTTTTGTTTTGGGGTATCCATAAAAATCAACAGCAACTTGATTGGCGTCAAGAATAACACCTGTTATAGGTTCAATGAGCAGCATGATCTCCGGATCTTTCTCAAACATAAGGCGGAAAGCCTGCTCATCAGGCACAAGCGCCAGTTTATTTTCCGGGGTTTCCTTTTTTGAAGCCATTGAATTACTCCTATTACATTTGACACTATTCAATTTTCTATTAAGTACTACGATGATTATACATTATCGGAAACAATCTGAAGATTTTGCACATCTGCGCACTACGATTCTTAAAATCAAAACCTTTTTCCGCTTATGGCATAGTTCCTTAATGTTTTATCTTCGTGTCCGCTATTACCGATAAATAGATTTATGGAATCTACCTGATCAAGAAAAAACTACGCGGTTGCCGCCTTCACGTTTAGCGCGGTACATGGCTTCATCAGCGTCATTCATTAATTGATCTAAACTGCTTTCCGCGTTTGCCGTGGCAACTCCCATGCTCATCGTTACCGACACTTCACCGGTGGTGGTCTTGATCGGGGATTCGGAAATGCTGGTTACCAATCTTTCAAAGAGGTTCTTGTAATATTCTTCATCACTTTCCAGCGCCACCACCAGGAATTCATCACCGCCCAGGCGGCTAAAGGAATCATATACCCGAAGTTGGCGCCCTAAAATTTCCGCGATCCCGCACAACACTTCGTCCCCGGTCTGATGCCCATACTGATCATTGACATGTTTAAAATGGTCGATATCAAAAAAACCAATACTAAGTCTTTTACCCACACCGTCAGAATCGCTGCGCCGGATCCGTGATAATTCCTTGGAAAGTTGATCTCTGATGGCGCGGCGGTTAAGAATGCCCGTCAGCGGATCATGAGTGGCGAGATGCGCCATGGTTTGCTGAGTTTCGTACAGGCGCGTTTGCAATTCAACTGAACGCTGACCGACTCGGATTCTGGCGAACAATTCCTCGTGATCAAACGGCTTTTTGACATAGTCGTTGGCACCAGTTTCAAGGCCCGAAAGAATGTCACCCTTTTCATCCTTGCTGGTGAGTAGAATAATATAAGGCGGCTGCTCAGTTAGCTGGGCGCGCACCCGACGGATAACTTCCAGCCCATCTAAGCCCGGCATCATCCAATCCAAAATGGCCAGGCGCGGCGAATCTGGTTGTTGCAGAATTTCCCAGGCAGCCAGCCCGTCTTTGACCACCACAGGATCGTAATCCCATTTCTTCATGATCCCTACGAGAATAGTTCGGGCAGTAACATCATCTTCCGCGACCAAAATGCGCATGCTATTCCTTTAGGTTATGAAATAAGCTCAAGTTTGCGTAATTCTTTCAACAATTGTTCCTTATGAATGGGCTTGGACAGGTATCCATCGCAAAGGCCGGAAAACGCGCTGATCTTATTCTCCATATCATCCAAAGCAGTAGTCATGATTATTTTAGCACCATCGGTTGAAAAAATACCTTTTTCCTCTTCCATCTCCCTGATCACTCTCAGGGTCTGCTGTCCATCTAATTCCGGCATCATAATATCCAAACAGACCAGGTTGTAAGGCTCTCCATTTTTTAGAGCCAACCGCACGGCTTCCACGCCTTCCTGTCCATCCACGGCAACGTTCACCATCCCAAAACCCTTCAACAATTCCTGCATCAGCAGGCGGCTTGTAAAATCATCCTCAACGATTAATGTTTTCATGGTTCAAATCTCCTCTTGATAGAATGGTATTTCAATTAGTAGGATAGCGCTTTCCGATTCTTTTTGCAGCTCCATCCGCTGATCTATTTTAAACATCATTTTTCAACACTTCTCTTAAGCGCTCAAATTGCAATTCCAATTTACTCATACGTTTTCGAATGGCGGAAAGATCCCCGGCCTTGCCGTTCTTTTCCATCTCAAAGGCTGTCGCCCGGAGCGCCTCGGCGCCAATGTTAGCGGCCGCACCCTTAATGGTGTGCGCCTGACGTTCGGCACCTGCGCCGTCACTCGCCGCCAGATAGTCTTTCAATGATTGTATTTGAAGTGGGATATCTTCCAGAAAACCTGCGATTACAATTTGAACCAGCTCCTCGTCATCCATCAAGCGCTGCAACAATGCTGATTTATCGAATATCGGCACATCGCTCGCGGGTAAGCCGGGAGCTGCTTCCGGCGCGGCAGAAGATTGGCTTTCCATGGCATTCTCTTCAACAGGTAGCCAACGATTTAATGCCTCCGTCAGCGACTGTGAATTGATTGGCTTGGGCACGTAGTCGTTCATGCCTGCCTCCAGACAAAGTTCACGGTCACCTTGCATGGCGTTGGCAGTCATGGCAATAATTGGAATATTATGATTGAGTACTCCCGAATGAACATCGCGGATGTGACGGGTGGCTTCCAATCCATCCATCTCGGGCATCTGTACATCCATAAGCACAATGTCATAAGGAACGCTCTCCAGGGCTCTCACTGCCTCGGCGCCGTTGGCTACGGCATCTGCTCTGAGTCCAAGTTTCTTGAGGATTCCTAAAGCCACCAGTTGATTGGTTCGGTTGTCCTCTGCCAGCAGGATGCGCATCGGAATCACAGCACCCACGCCTCCACGCTGAATCTCGCGGACGGAGTGGCGCGTTACGATCGGAGTTGTTTCAGTTGGCGAAACATTCCCGGCGAATGCAATAGATAGTACGTTGCGAAGGTCTGTGGGAACCAGAGGTTTTACCAGATAACCTATAAAACCGATCTTCGCATAACGGCGGGCATCGCCTCGTTCTCCCAGTGAAGACAACAAGATAAGATGAGTCCCGCTTAAGTGTTCATTTTCTTTGATCTTCTGGGCAAGGGTCGCTCCATCCATGATCGGCATCTTCATATCCAAGATCGCAATTTGGAAGGGATCACCCTGCTCTTGCGCTTCAAAAAGCGCTTGAAGTGCGGCATCCCCGTCATTCACTTCGGCCGGGCGCATGCCCCAGTCTGCCAGCCGTACGCTCAAGATCTCACGACTGGCCGCGTTATCATCCACGATCAGTGTTCGCACTTCTTTCAGGTCAACCTGAACAGGTAATTTTCCACTCAATCTGCCTGGTGCGCCTTCGGGTTGTTCTTTCATACGTACAGTAAACCAGAATTCAGATCCACGGCCTACCTCGCTATTTACGCCAATATTCCCGCCCATCAATTCAACTAACTGTTTCGAGATGGCCAATCCCAACCCGGTGCCGCCGAACTTACGTGTGGTCGAAGCATCCACCTGGGTAAATTTATTAAATAGCAGTCCAATCTTTTCGGGCGAGATACCGAGGCCGGTGTCGCGGATCGAGAAACGCAGTTCAACTTCGTTATTGGCTTCAGACAAGCAAGTGACGCGTACTGCAACTTCACCCTGGCTGGTAAATTTGATGGAATTTCCCACCAGGTTAGTAAGCACCTGACGCAGGCGTCCCGGATCTCCCTGCAGAAAGATGGGCACTTGAGGGTCGGCGGCGCAAATAAACTCAAGTCCTTTTTCCTGGGAACGCAGAGCTAGCGTGGCGGCAAAATCGTCGAGCAAACTCTGCAAGTCAAAATCCAATACTTCCAGTTCCAGCTTCCCGGCTTCTATCTTGGAGAAATCCAGGATGTCGTTGATCAGGGTCAGAAGTGCCTCACCGCTGGAGCGCACGATTTCAGCATAGCGCTGTTGTTCTTCATCCAATTGGGTATCGAGCAGTAGGCCAGTCATTCCGATGACACCGTTCATGGGCGTGCGGATCTCATGACTCATGTTTGCCAGAAACTCGCTCTTGGCAATACTGGCCATTTCAGCCTGTGCCGCAAAAGCATTAGCGCGGATGATCGACTCTTCGAGTTGAGTATTGGTTTCCAAGATTTCAGTCTCGGCTTGTTTGCGTTCGGTAATG
>CAIWRB010000274.1 GCA_903914955.1 uncultured Chloroflexota bacterium
CATTCTCTGGTTCCTTAATCCAGAATATCTTTTGTCTATTACACAAGGCGGCCCGATTTGTACAGCCGGGATCGTCTGTGTGGTTCTTGGTTTGATTGGATCCAGTTACTTTATCATGATGCGAATTGCGGATATCGAGGTGTAATATGAACACATCAACAATAATAGGCATAATTATCGGGATTGTAATTTTAGGAGGGGCTGTCGCGCTAGTCGTTGTGGGATTGCGCTTTTCCCCTAAAAACCAACGTGATGATAGTGATCCGGTCATGGCCCGTCTGGCTGAAGCGACACAACGAGGCGAATCAGTTTCCCTCGAAGATATTGAATTACAGCAGCCGTTTATGGAACGGGTTGTTTTTCCACTCGTAAAAAAGTTTGGTGAAATTTCTACAAGATTTACTCCCCAAAAACTTTTGGAAGAGACCACACTCAAGTTGGAACTTGCCGGGAACCCGGGTCGAATGGATGCAGCAACTTTTTTGGCAACCCGTTTTGTGGGGGCTGTAGTCTTTGGTGGCTTACTGCTTTTGATCTCATTTCTCTCAGCCAACAAGTGGCCCCTCGGAAGAGTTGTTCTGGTTGTGAGCATCTTTACTGCTTTAGGGTTTTTCTTTCCGCAATTGTGGTTACAGAGCCGAATTAATAGCCGCCAAGCTGAAGTACGCAAGGCAATGCCGGACGCTCTTGACCTGCTAACCATTTGTGTGGAAGCTGGCTTGGGCTTTGACGCGGCAATGGCAAAAGTCAGTGAAAAATGGGAAACTGAACTTTCGATCATGTTCGGGCGGTGCATTCGTGAAGTTCAATTGGGAAAGCCACAACGTGAAGCGTTACGTGATATGGCCGATCGGCTTGGCTTGCCCGAATTGACTAGTTTTGTCGCGGCGGTGATTCAGAGTCAGATTCTGGGTGTCAGTTTGGCAAAAGTTCTTCGCATTCAATCTGATCAGATGCGCATGAAGCGTCGTCAGTTCGCAGAAGAACTGGCGCATAAGGCTCCTGTCAAAATGATCATCCCAATGGCATTGCTGACTTTCCCGTCCATTATGATTATTCTTATGGCACCTGCGGGTTTTCAGATCGCTGGAGCCTTTGGACCGATCTTAGGGAATTAGAAACTAAAAGAGAAAAGATAGTTGTCCTAATCTATTCTTTCTGATAGAGGCGGAGTTTGCCGAAAATTTCTCTCGCTTATACTTTTTATCGATCAATTTGGTGCGGGTTGGACATGCTTTTCCCCCCCAGCTGTGGAGGCTGCGGAAAATCCGGCTCGCGTTGGTGCGTGGAATGTCAGGGACTTGTGAAAATATTAAATGGGAATTTATGTGAAGTATGCGGTCTTCCGTTGTTTCAGGCAGAAATTTGTGATGAATGCCGAGCGGATAGGCCGCATTTTCACGCATTAAGAGCGTGGACAGTTTTTGAAGGCCCTGTCAAAAACGCATTACATAAACTCAAATATCAGCGCGATATGTCTATGGGTGATTCTCTGGCTGCGCAAATGGTCGCCTTCGTTCGGGAATTAAATTGGCCCATTGATGTGATTATTCCTGTTCCGTTGGGAAAACAAAGACTCAGGGAACGGGGCTATAATCAAGTTGGAATGATAGCGAAACCGCTTGCGTTGGCTCTGGAAGTTCAGTATGTATCGAAGGGATTGATACGCAGTAAAGAGACACGTTCACAGGTGGGGTTGTCTAAACTCGAGCGCAGGGAAAATGTCAAAGAGGCGTTTCAGGCTGGGGCGAGGATGAACGGAAAAAATATTCTGGTGATAGATGATGTTTCTACAACAGGATCAACTTTATCATCCAGTGCAGTTGCGCTTTATTCGTTTGGCGCAAAAAATGTGTACGCGTTGACAGTCGCTCGCGCGTTGCCTCATCATGGTTTACAGCACGCGTGAACGTTTTGTGTACGTGATTTTCATCCCGAAGAGGAGGACGTATGTCCAACAAAGTGGAAGTTCAAACACGCAATATCCGACTGACCGAAACGATCGAAGAGTATGTGAATAAAAAGGCAGGTAATTTTGATCACTATTTGCCTGCGATCGATGAGGCGCGTGTGGAGTTGGCTCATTACAAAGCCGCGCGCAATGCCGATGACCGTAACGTCGCGCAGATCACAGTTTATGGTAAAGGATTTACGCTTCGTACTGAAGAGCGCGCTGATGAAGCCATGGCCGCCTTTGATCACGCGCTCGATAACATGCAGCATCAGATCGAAAGATATAAAGGTAAACATCAGCATGGGCGTGGTGATGGACGTTCAGCCGCCGAAGCCGCCGAGCCGATTATTAACGATGAAACAGGCGAGCTTTCCCCTCTCGTTGCCCGCAAGAAGAAATTTGTGCTATACCCAATGGATGAAGAGGAAGCCGTAGTACAAATGCGTAATCTTGGGCACGATAACTTCTTTATCTTTTATAATATAAAGACCAGCAAGATGAACGTCTTGTATCGTCGCCGCAATGGAAGTTATGGATTGATCGAGCCTGAACTCGGTTAATAAGAAATGCCAAAGACTGGCTTGGCGGCATTGCTGTCAAGCCAGTCTTTTGATTTTATATAATACCTAATATTAAGATTTTGGTTCGGAGCAAATATGGATTTCGATGATGTAGGCGAGAAAATTGCCAACAATGGCAACATGGATGATGCTTCGATCGAGGATTCGATCACGAAGATATTGAATGCGGTTGGCGAAGATCCAGAGCGTGAAGGCTTGCAATTCACGCCTCGCCGCGTGGCGCGTATGTATCATGAATTGCTGGGCGGTTACACGATGGATCCAAAAGCCATCATCAACGGCGCGCTTTTTGAGGTTCAGTATGACGAAATGGTACTCGTGCGCGATATTGAGTTTTATAGTTTATGTGAACATCACATGCTTCCGTTCATGGGGCGTGCTCATGTTGCCTACATCCCCGATGGCAAAGTGTTAGGTCTGTCAAAGATTCCGCGCATCGTTGATATGTACGCACGCCGCCTGCAAGTGCAGGAACGCATGACTCGTCAGATCGCAGATTTTCTGCGCGACCTGCTCAAGCCCCAAGGTGTAGCAGTTGTAGTGGAAGCCATGCACCTATGCTCCATGATGCGCGGCATAAAAAAGCATGACGCGCGCATGACCACCTCAGCCATGCACGGCGCGTTCCGCGCCAATCTTGCCACGCGCCAGGAATTTCTTGCCAATATCTCGCGCGGCGAGTCTCCGCTTCATCTTTAATTATTGATTTATTTTGTGGATGAAGAACCACTTCTTCTCTACCCTTGAGCCTGATTCTCCCGTTCGACCTCTGCCCCCACTGAATCAACCCCCGGCACCGCCCCAGGTTTATCTACTCTTAAAATGACTTTTACCACACGCGGCTCTTGCAGACATATCTCAGCGAGATCGTTTGCCAGCGCTTCGACGGTCATTCGCGCCGCGCTTTCTGCGTGAGCGCGGAGTTTTTTTGCCATATCGCTGTAATTGACACAATCGGAAATATCGTCGCTGAGCGCTGCGGGTCGTGTGTCTGTGAACATCGTCGCGTTAATGATGATCTCGCGCAAGGTGACTCGCTCCCAATCGTGGATGCCCAATATGACGGTCGCGTGCAGGTTCTGGATGAATACTTTGTCCATTAAGGTTTCTCCTTCAACCGATATTCGAACAAAATAAAAATAAACGCCAGCGCTGCGAATGCAATGACTTGTTCCTGCCTCAAGCCATTTAATATCAATGTGTTATCTCCGCGAAAAGCCTGGATGAAAAGCTGTGAGCCTGCTGTCAGCGCGGCGAAGGTCAGGAAGAGAATGCCTGAGCGTGTATCATGCCGTTTGAACCAGAGCAGGCCAAAGGTTAGGAATGACGCGAGAGTCTCATAAATTTGAGTCGGATGGCGCGTCGCATTCCATAAATTAATTCCCCAGACCAATTTTGTTTCTTTTCCAAAAGCCGTGCCCGCCGCGAGATGACTCAGTCCTATTCCAATGGTGAGGATCGCAAAGAATGGAGTGAGCGCATCCAGTGTGTACCAAAATAAAAGCCTGCGCCGTTGACCGTAAACGAGCACGACGATGATAGCGGCTGTCACGGCCCCGAGCGGGTCGAACATATCCGGGTTAATGGAGACGACCCCGAACGGGTTTTTGATAAAGGCGGGAATGTTTTGCAGAATAAATGAAATTCGTCCGCCGATAACGAAAGTGATGAGACCATTGAAAATAATGTTGTTGATATTCTCCTTGCTAATGCCATTACGCTCGGCGCGTTTTTCTGCGAGAGTGAGGCCAATCCATGCGGCGGCGAAAATCAGAAGCATGTGGCGAGGCGGGGAGAAGAAGTTGCGGAATATTGTGAGCATGTTATTTTAAGATTTCTTCAATGCGCGTGCGCAGTAGCGCTTCAGACATGGGACCGCCGATTACAACCTCATTGATGATGCCGTCACGATCAATAAAAAAGGAAGATGGTAAGGATCTCAGTTGATACGCAGCTGCAACATCTCCCGTCTCTTCCAGCAGGATTGGAAAGGTCAGACTGTATTCCTGTGTGAATGGGACTACTGCGAAAGGATCGTCTTGATAGGTCATATTGACCGCGAGTAACACGAAGCCTTGATCCTTGTATTCTTCATACATCTTTTCGAGAGTGGGCATTTCTGCGCGACAAGGCGGGCACCAGGTTGCCCAAAGATTCACAAGCACCGCCTGACCGCGTAATTCAGAAAGAGTGTAAGTTTCACCTGTTGGAGTTTTGAGCGTGAAGTCAGGCGCGGCAAAGCTTGCCTGCGGCGCAGGAATGTCCCTTGATGGGGCTGAGCCAGTTTTTTCAGCGGAGAGTGCGATCCAGGATGCGCCTGAGATAAGTATAAGAATATAGAGAATGACCCTTTGGTTTCTATACATGGTTGTTCGAGTATACATGAATTGGGGTGTGACTACTCCCCCGCCTAAAGGCGGGGGCTTCCAGGGCAAAGCCAAGGCTCTCTAGTCTGGGAGCTTCTATGTTTAGCGAAGCGTTCAAATCACGATCAAGAACCAAACCGCACGAAGGACAATCATGGACACGAACTGACAAACCTTTTTGAACAACCCAACC
>CAIWRB010000275.1 GCA_903914955.1 uncultured Chloroflexota bacterium
ATGGCGCCTACGCTCCAAATTGATACGATGGCAAGCCAAAAAAGGATTCTAAGCTGGAATGAGGCCGTTTTCATGAATTCACCATATAAAAATCTTCCGTATATTTCTTCCGAATTTATCTTTAGTTTATTACATTTGCGCTATTGTTCCATTGCGAAAGTGAAGCAAAGCCTAATTTTTCAGCAGCCCGTTTGAATATACTAGAATAATATCATAAATATTGACATATTCACCCAACTCTGCTATAATGCCCTCCAAGTCACAAAAACGCCAGAAATGGCTTACAAAGTACCGCTAAGCGGTGAATTCTTAGGAGCTCAAGGTATGTCGCAACTCGAAATAAAGAATCTGCACGTTAGCATCGAAAATAAGGAAATCCTAAAAGGTCTCTCTTTGACCATAAACCAAGGGGAAATTCACGCTATTATGGGGCCAAATGGTACGGGAAAGTCTACCTTGGCTTATACCCTGATGGGACATCCCAATTATAAAGTAACTGAAGGCGAGATCATTTTCAAAGATCAAAATGTGCTTGAGCTTGAACCAGATGAACGTTCACGCGCCGGTATCTTTTTGGCCTTTCAGTACCCGGTCGCAATTCCCGGTGTGACCGTCGCGAACTTCCTTCGCACAGCGCTGAATGCCCGTCGTCGCGCCGCGAATCCCGAAGATAAAGGCATGCCCATACTTGAGTTTCGAAAAATGCTCAAGGAAAAAATGGACATGCTCAAAATGGATCACGCCTTCGCTGGTCGTTATCTCAATGACGGTTTCTCTGGCGGTGAGAAGAAGCGCGCCGAGATTTTGCAGATGGCCGCTCTTAAACCCGAAATGGCGATTTTAGACGAAACCGATTCAGGCCTGGATATTGATGCTCTCAGAATTGTGTCAGAGGGAGTCAACGCTCTTTCTGGACCTGATCTTGGAGTGCTGGTCATCACGCATTATCAGCGCCTATTGAATTACATCAAACCGAATTTCGTCCACATCATGTTGGATGGTCGTATCGTTGAATCAGGCGGGGCTGATCTTGCTTTGCATCTCGAAGAACAGGGGTATGACTGGGTGCGCGAAAAGTACGAGGAAACGGCTGAGGCCTAGAATCTCTTTATTGTTAGTAGCAGGTGACGGGTCGACACGATAAGACTCTTCATCAAAATCAAAATGGTGAAACCAATGGCTGAAGATAAAAAACTTAATGAAGACACCAAAATCCTCGATGAAATTGGTGATTACAAATATGGCTTTCATGACCGCGACGATAACTATGTGTTCAAATCTGAAAGAGGATTGAGCCGTAGCGTTGTGGAAAATATTTCGCGCATGAAAAACGAACCGCAATGGATGCTTGATTTTCGTTTGAAGGCTCTTGAGCATTATCTTGCGCGTCCCATGCCAAATTGGGGGCCCGACATTTCGAATCTTGATCTGGATAATATTTTTTACTACGTCAAGCCGACTGAGAAAAGTGAAAAATCATGGGATAATGTTCCCGATGATATCAAGAATACTTTCAATAAATTGGGCATCCCCGAAGCCGAGCAAAAATTTTTGGCGGGCGTGGGTGCACAATATGAGTGTTTGAGCGGAGATACACGCGTGTATACCAGACGGGGTGTTGTGCCGATCCGCGATGTTATTCCTGGCGATGTGGTTTTTTCTTTCAATGAAGAGACAAACCAGATCATTCCCGCGCCTGTGAAGAACTTCATGTCCAAGGGGGATCGACCAGTTTATGAAATTAAAGTCGGGACTCGAACCATTCGTGCGACAGAAAATCATCCTTTCCTTGTTCTGGAACTTCATCGCAAAGAAGGCAATCAACGCGGGCGCTATGCGCGCGCCTGGAAATACCTGCGTGATTTGAAGGTAGGCGATCTGGTTGCAGTTGCGAAGTCGCTGCCTGACGTAGGGCAGAATTATGAGTTGGAACAACCTTTCGTAGAGACTAATTGGCGACACAATCATGTTGAATTGCCAAAACAGACATCTGTGGATTTGATGTGGTGGCTTGGTTTATATATTGGCGATGGATTCATTCATAGCGAAAATGAAAAAGCCCGTGTGGAAGTTGCCATCCCTGCCACTGACCAGCCCTTACGTTCCCAATTCAAGCAGGTTACTTTAAGCCTATTTGATATTGCCGCACAGAACGGTGATCCGTTTCGCCTAACGGTTGGCTCGACGATTGTTGCGCGCTATTTGGAAGCAAACGGTTTCTCAGGTGGTGCGTTGGAAAAACGCATTCCCAATTGGGTCGCGTCTCTTCCTCAAGAACAAATCCTTGCTTTCATCGGCGGTTATGTAGACGCGGATGGATATGTCCGCGATCATGCCAAAAACAATGATGTGATGTTGACTAGCGCGAATCCCGATTTATTGCAGGATGTTCGCAACCTTGCGGAGGTTTGCGGAATTGGCACATCGAATATCCACCGCTTTGAGGGGAAAAATCCCCTCGACAAAGACCGTACAATGGTCGGTTATCGCATGACGTTCAGCGGCGATTTTGAGCGACTCGGTTGCCGTTCAGAACAACGCCTTGTACGCATGAACAAACGCAATTTTCATCACGATCATTCCATGGCCGAGGGGACAAGTTTCCGAAATCATGTCAATGAATTTTTCGGATATGCCCGCGTCGAATCCATAACATCCGCGGGCGTAGAAATGGTCTACGATATCGAAGTGGATGGTCCGCACAACTTTGTTGCCGAAGGATTGATTGTCCACAATTCCGAAATGGTCTATCATTCCATTTTGGAACATCTTGAAAAACAAGGCGTGATCTTCCTGTCAATTGAAGATGGACTCAAGCAATACCCTGATCTGTTCAAGGAATATTTCGGCACTGTCATCCCGATCGAAGATAATAAATTTGCCGCACTCAACTCTGCCGTCTGGTCTGGTGGATCGTTCGTGTATGTTCCCAAAGGTGTTAAAGTGGATTTGCCTTTGCAGGCTTATTTCCGTTTGAATACTGCCAATGTTGGTCAGTTCGAGCGCACGCTTATCATTGTGGATGAGGGCGCTTCGGTGCATTACGTTGAAGGCTGTACCGCGCCTCAATACACTACCAACTCTTTCCATTCCGGCGTGATTGAGATCATCGTTAAGAAGGGTGCGCGCTCACGTTACTCTACCATTCAAAACTGGTCCACGAATGTTTTCAACCTCGTCACGCAACGTGCCAAAGTTTTTGCCGATGCCTCTCACGAATGGGTTGACGCAAATCTCGGCTCGAAACTCACCATGAAATATCCATCCTGCTATTTGATGGAATCAGGCGCGCGCGGTGAAATGCTGTCGATGGCCTTCGCAGGCCCGGGCCAAATTCAAGATGCGGGTTCGAAGATGATGCATTTTGCTCCAAACACCACGAGCAAGATCACATCCAAGTCCATCAGTAAAGGCGGCGGCCGCGCCTCGTATCGCGGCATGGTCAAAGTATATAAAGGCTCGAAAGGCGTCAGATCCAATGTAGTTTGTGATGCGCTATTGCTTGATCCGAAATCCCGCTCTGATACTTACCCGACTATCGAAATTGATGAAGACGATGTGACCATAGGCCACGAAGCTTCGGTCTCCAAAGTTGGTGAAGAGCAGCTCTTTTATTTAATGTCCCGTGGACTGACCGAAGAGGAGGCCACTGGTATGGTCGTCTCTGGTTTCATCGAACCACTTGTCAAAGAACTGCCAATGGAATACGCGGTCGAAATGAACCGCCTGATCCAATTGCAGATGGAAGGCTCAATCGGATAGTAAGTTATTAAGTTTGCAGGGTTCAACTTTTAAACCCGCAAACTTTCAAATGGAAAAAATATGCAAGAGAAACCAAAAGTATCTGTTACTCGAACTCGACGTGATTCTGCCTCGAAGGAATTCTCCTTCACAGCAGAATCCATCCCTGATGGCGGACTGAAAGACATCCGCGCCAGAGCATGGGACGCCTTTATAAAATTCTCGATGCCCATCACCACTGATGAAGCCTGGCGTCGCACCGACTTAAGATTTTTGCCCGCAGCTGATTTCAAAATTCCAAAAGACGGCGAATTTGAAGATTTACCTGGTGTGCCAGAAAACCTGCTGAGGCCATTGACAGGTGAACAACACGGCGGACAGATCACGCTTCTGCCTGGCGGCTCGCGCGTGGAACTTGATCCTGCGCTGGTCTCAAAAGGCGTTGTCTTCACAGATATTCGCACCGCCGAGCGTGAGCATTCTGATCTCCTTAATAGACTTATCTGCCAGGTGGTTAAACCTGAAGATGGGAAATTTGCTGCTTTAGCATCCGCTCTCGCGGGCAATGGTGTTCTATTATATGTTCCAAAAAATGTGATCGTTGAAACTCCACTCCACTCCATATTATGGGGACCCGGCGTTGACCTGGCTCACTTCTCTCATTTGATCGTTTATGTGGAGGATGGCGCTTCTGTCACTTATGTGCATGAAGCAGCTTCTCCAAACGAAACCGGTCACGCCATGCACGCAGGCATTGTGGAAATTCACGTTGGCAAAGACTCCAGTTTACGTTTTGTAGAGTTACAATCATGGGGACGCCACGTGTGGAACTTCTCTCACGAACGCGCACATGTCGAGCGTGGCGGAAATTTGGATTGGATCTTTGGAGCGGTTGGTTCACGTCTTACAAAGAATTTCTCAGACCTTGATCTCGCCGGTGAAGGTGCGCAAGGTCGAATGTCAGGTTTCTATTTTACAGATGGGACACAACATCTTGATCACGATACTCAGCAGAATCACCTTGCTCCGCACACGACTAGCGATCTGTTGTTCAAAGGCGCGTTGAAAGGCAAGAGTCGCTCTGTGTGGCAGGGCATGATCTACGTTGCGCCCGGTGCTCAAAAGACAGATGGTTATCAAGCCAATCGCAACCTTGTTCTCGATGACCAATCCCGAGCAGATTCGATCCCAGGGCTGGAAATTCTCGCGGATGATGTGCGTTGTACGCATGGCGCCACAGTTGGCAAACTTGAAAAAGAGCCGTTGTTTTACTTAAAGAGTCGCGGCATTCCGCAGGCGGATGCGGAGCGTTTGGTGGTGGAGGGATTTTTCGACCCTATCATGCAGCGTATCCCATTTGAAGGGGTGCGTGAGAGATTTCAGCAGGCGATTCAGGATAAGTTGACAGGTTAGAAAAAAATGATCTGTGTGAAGTAATTCGATCGTTAAGAAAGAGGCGGAGGGCGTCTCTATAATTTAAGACAGGATGTGAGATATGGCAGTCAAATCCAAAGCTAAGCCAAGTTCGAAGACCAAATCAAAGTCGGTGGTGAAGACAAAAGTTTCAAAGAATAAAACTTCAAAACCGATTGTGAGGAAAGAGTCCCCGAAGCGACCCATAACGAAGCAGGGATCGAAATCAAAAAAGACTCTCAAACTTGCAGCCAAGTCAGATGTAGTAATTAATTCTGTCGTCGAAACAACCAAATTGCCTAAGACTCCAGTGAAACCTGTGGTGACAGCAAAGCGTGTTGTGAGCCCAACGCTTGAAAGACGGCGCCCGATCAAACGAACTCCCCGTGTAAATCATTTTGCTTTTATGAAGGCACCTGGGATTGAACATGCGTTTGACGTAGGCGATACCGTTGAAGTATTTTGTGATCACGAAAAAAATCGAGAACGTATCCGCGGGTGGGTGAAGGGTATTGTTGTTCAGATTGACAACAAATTGGTGGCAGTGCAATTCCGATCAAATGTGTATCTCACGGACGGTTGGATGGTGCCTGATCGCATTTTATGGTTCCCGGTGATCTCAGAACATATTCGTCCTGTTCCCGGCAAGAAGGTTGTCAGAAAAGATTTTATCCCAGATTATTAGGATGCCTAAACTCTTAAGCAGGGAACAAGTAAGCTTGCCTAAGAGTTTACTTTTTTAATTACTCATGAAACTAAACCTAACTGAAATTCGAAAAGACTTCCCAATTCTTGAACGTGAAACCCGGGCGGGTGTGCGACTTATATATTTGGATTCAACCGCTACTTCACAAAAACCTTTGTCAGTGATAACGGCGATGGATGATTTTTATCGCCGCTCCAATGCGAACATCCATCGGGGTGTGCATACACTTGCCGAGGAATCAACTGCGCTGTATGAGGGCGCGCGTGAAAAGATCGCGAAGTTTATCAACGCATCTTCAGCGCGCCAGATCATTTACACGCGCAATACAACCGAGTCTATAAATCTTGTCGCTTATAGTTGGGCGCGCGCAAATTTAAAGCAGGACGATCTTGTTATCCTGACCGAGATGGAACATCATAGTAATCTTGTTCCATGGCACATGCTTCATGCGGAGCGCGGGATTGAGTTGGAATTCATCCCTGTGACGGAAGAGGGACTCCTCGATCTTGAGACCTATAAAATACTTCTTTCCCGCAACCCGAAGCTGGTCTCGTTTACGCACATGTCCAACGTTTTAGGGACGATCAACCCCGCCGCACAAATCATTCGCCTTGGGCACGAGGCAGGCGCAGTTGTCTTGGTGGATGGCGCGCAATCCGTTCCGCATTTTGCCGTGGACGTGCAATCCCTAGATGCAGATTTTTACGCCTTCTCTTCGCACAAAATGTGCGGCCCGACCGGCATCGGTGTACTATACGGTAAAGCCACATTACTCGAATCCATGCCTCCATTTTTAGGCGGCGGCGATATGATCAAAGAAGTGAAACTGCGTTCCTTCCGCCCGAATACATTACCGCATAAATTTGAAGCGGGCACGCCTGCCATTGCAGAAGCGATTGGTTTCGGCGCGGCGGTCGATTATTTGAACGGAATCGGGATGGATAACATTGCCGCGCATGAACATGAAATTACAGAATATGCGCTCGAACGCATGGAGGAAATCCCAGGCGTAAAGTTGTTCGGTCCATCTGCTGATAAAAAAGGTGGGGTGGCAGCTTTCACTCTTGAAGGAGTCCATCCGCATGATGTGGCGCAAATTTTGGATCGGGATGGAATTGCGGTAAGAGCTGGCCATCACTGCGCCCAGCCTTTGCATGAAAAATTTGGGATCCAAGCCACCAGTCGCGCTTCCTTCTATATGTATAATACAAAGGATGAAGTGGACTTGCTCGTAAACGGCATATATAAAGTTAAGAAGATGTTTGGGTAAATTATATGGATGATCTATATCGCGAAGTAATTATCGAACACTATAAAAATCCATCTCATCGCGGGAAACTTGATCCGCATGATATTTCATTTGCAGACAACAATCCGTTATGCGGTGATCATATCCAGATCGATTTGCGTATAGACTCTGATGGCCTTGTAGCCGATGCCCGATTTGACGGTCATGGATGCGCCATCTCACAAGCTTCCGCTGATATGCTGGTTGAATCAATAATCGGCAAACCTTTGGAAGAAGTAAAAAAGCTAAACAAAGAATCTGTTCTCGAATTGTTGGGTATTGACCTAGGCCCTGTCCGCTTGAAATGCGCATTGCTTTCATTGAAAGTATTGAAAGCAGGTGTCTATGGATTAGGCGAAGCCAGTGACGAATTGGTGGAATAACATAATATGTTAAATTATGCAGTCATTGACGAATCAAAGATTGACTTTGTAGAAATTGCCCCCGCCGCTGAGCTCCCAACTGGTGAACGCTTATTTGTTGACCTTGGTGAAAAGCCCATTGTTATCTTCAATATCGCGGGACAACTCTTTGCCATCGGAGATGTCTGCACGCATGACGACGGTCCGCTGGGAGATGGGACACTCGAAGGCCATAATATAGTCTGTCCGCGTCACGGCGCGGAATTTGACGTGAGAACAGGCCAGGCTGTGCAAATGCCCGCTGTAGTGGATATTCCTGCATATCCCGTACAGGTAAGGGACGGAAATATTTTTGTGGGGATACCAAAATAAAAAAATCCGCGATTTCAAGACCGCCGATTTTTTTTAGCCTTCAAACTTCCCGACAATTCTCAAAATATCAAAACCTTCTGCAAACGGAAGTTCTGCCAGCGCGCCATGTCTGACCATGATCGCGCGGGTAAGTTCACTGTTGAAATAATATCTATCGCGATAGGTTTCATACTTCGAGAGCGCTTCGATCTTTTTTTGGACATTCTCTTCGGTCACTTCCACTAAAAAGTGTGGAAAGAATCCATAGGAAGAGCGCACGACATCAAATCCCAAAACGGTGATCCCGCGGAATGCGCGCAAAGCCTCATCGGTCATCGTAAGATGATCCTGATGTACATCCTGTTTCGAATGCACGAAGATCAAATCAGGCTGGAAATCCCTGCGTAAATTCAGGAAATATTCAAGAATCTCCTGCCGCGCATTTGGAAAGACGCGCGTGATAAATGGGCCAAAGACGATCTTGTCTTCAGACACTCCCAATACTTTCATGGACTTGAGATGCTCACCTTTTACGTTTTTCAAGTCGGGATTATTTTGGTTATCCGAAAGCGTGACACATAGAATTTCTGTTTGTTGAACAATATTGTGAATCAAAGCGCCGCATCCGATCTCAATATCATCAGGATGCGCGCCAAGGAAGAGAACTTTTTTGCCAAAAAAATTCATATTTATTTCGTCGCCAGAATACCGCCGACAACTTTGGTCATAACCAATTTGCCGTCACGGTCGAACCACTTTTGCGCCACGGCTTGAATCTTGCTGATCAAGGCTTCGTATTCATCATTTCCGTTGAACATGGATGTCCACAGTTTGCGGTCTTCGCCAAGAGACGCGCGGACATAATCAATAAATGGAGCAACTTCCGGGAAGGTGAGATGATTTTCAAATTTGTGTAATTCAGTTTTTGCAAATAACTTGCTGATCGTATTGAAGATATCACCTTTGAAGCGGGAAGAACCGGGCATCGGTGGAATAGTGGTATTGGCCGCTTCTTTGATGATATCGTAGAACATCTGCTTGTTTTCGGGTAATGGGCCAGAGACAAAAAGTCGGCCGCCAGAGTTCAGCACCCGATGGGTTTCACCAAATGTAAAGTCGAGGTCTGATGCGTAGTAGATGGCGAAGGCGCTTGTGCACAAGTCAAATGTGTTGTCGGGGAAGTTGAACGGCTGGTTGAAATCCAAAAATTGAAAATCAATATTGGTTCCGATCTTTTTATTTTTCTCGCGCGCCTTATCGAGCAATTCTTCAGAGAAATCACCGCCCGTGATCTTGGCTTTACCTTTTGCATATTCGTTAAAGAGAAAAGATAATTTTCCTGCGCCGCATCCAACATCGAGAATGTTCATGCCGGTCTGAGGCTTGAGCAGATCGTTCGTCCACACATCAATATTAGCTGAACCATATTTTTCGTGGATGTCAATCCGCATGAGCAGGTCTTTGCTCGGTTCCTGATAATCAATTTTCATCGGTCTCTCCTTGAAGATAATAAAGGATTATACCAAAATCGCGTCAAAATTCATTAGCTGAATTTTGAAAAACTTTTTCCAACTCATGATAGAATTCGCGCACTGGAGTCATTATGGCGAGCAAAATACAATCTGTAAAAGGCACACGCGAATTCTATCCCGAACAAATGGCTTTGCGTAATTTCATTTACGATAAAGTCTGCGCGGCTTCGCGCTCGTTTGGTTATCAGGAATGGGACGCGCCCTTCATTGAGTCGATCGATCTTTACGCGGCGAAATCAGGAGAAGAGCTTGTAAAGAAACAATCATTTACTTTCACCGATCGCAGCGGAGATTTTGTCACACTGCGCCCCGAACTCACACCCAGCCTCGCACGAATGATCGCGGCCAAACAGGGTGAGTTGACCTTCCCTGTGCGCTGGTGGTCGTTCGGTCCATTTTGGAGATACGAACAACCGCAAAAGGGACGCGGCCGTGAATTCTTTCAGTGGAATATTGATATGCTTGGAGTCAGCTCTCCAGAAGCGGATGCGGAACTGGTTGCGGTCGGCGCGACATTCCTCCGATCGGTCGGACTCAGCCCGCAGTTGGCTACTATTTATGTGAATAATCGGCGGCTGATGGATTCTCAATTTGACGCGTTGGATATTGCAGTCGAAAAACGAATGGATGTTTCCAATCTAGTCGATCGCCGCTCGAAGATGGAACCTTCCAAATGGGACGCGTACGCATTTGAATTGGGGTTGAACGAATCACAGCTTGTTGGTTTGAAAGATATTCTCGCTAATTTTGACCTGTGGAAAAAGAGCGATGAACTTGTGCGTTTGTTTGCAGCGCTTGAATCATTGGGTGTGAAGGACTATGTCAAATTTGACCCGAATATCATGCGCGGACTTTTGTATTATACAGGCACAGTCTTTGAAGCTTTTGATACCAGCGGTTCGTTGAAGCGCGCAATTTTGGGCGGCGGCCGCTATGATAACCTGCTTGCCGACGTTGGCGGACAGCCGCTCCCAGCTGTTGGCTTTGCGATGGGGGATATGGTAATCGGGATTATTCTGCAGGAAAAAGGACTTTTGCCCGAATTTATTCCAAGCCCCGCGCCGATTCTCATGACGATATTTGATGAGAGTTTGATGCAGGAATCATTTTCCCTGTCTGCGGAATTGCGTAATGCTGGCTTGAATGTGTTGTGTTATCCAGAGCCTGCCAAATTGCAGAAGCAATTCAAATTTGCGGATAAGATGAAAGCGCGAGTGGTGCTTACTCTTGGTCCTGATGAGGCCGCGAATGCCCAGGTGACGGTCAAAAACCTGGTCAATGGCGAGCAGGTCACGGTTAAGCGCGAAGCGGTTTTTGAAGTCATCCAAAAAATCCTTGCGGGCGTTATATCCTAATGATATAATGTCGCTCGCTTCAAATATGGAGCCTGTAGCTCAACGGCAGAGCGCTACACTGTGGCTGTAGATGTTGAGGGTTCGAAACCCTTCAGGCTCCCCAAAAAAACCTCCGAGGTCTTTAATGCCTCGGAGGTTTAATTAGATGTAAAATACTCTTATGCCTAGAATCATCAATGTATTATTTCTCGCGGCGGAAGCCGAGCCTTATGTAAAAGTGGGAGGATTGGGCGATGTGGCTGGTTCTTTGCCGCATGCATTGCGTTCTCTTTCCAATGATGACATAACTTTGGACGTGCGGCTTGTTTTGCCGTATCACCCTGTGGTCAAGGCGGATAATCTCAGGCCTGTGGGAATATTTGCGTTGCAGCGTGGTGATGCTGAAATTCAAGTGGAGGTTTTTGAGACTTTACTAAACGGCATGCCTGTTTATTTTATTGGCGGTGACCCAATCCGCGCGAATGGTTCCGTCTATTCATCTGATTCAAAATTGGATGCGGAAAAATATGCCTTCTTTTCCCTCGCAGCATTGGAGCTGCCCCGTCAGATCAATTGGCTTCCTGATGTGATCCACGCAAATGATTGGCATACCGCGTTGAGTTTGTATGGCTCCCTCACGAAAACCTGGGAGGAAGGTGTGCGTCATATAGCATCAGTGATCACACTCCATAACCTTCCTTTTATGGGACCCGATGTAAGTGCAATTTTGGAAAGTTATGGATTGAAGCTCGCACAAACTGACCTGCCAGATTGGTCGCGTGTGATGCCATCGCCTTTGGGGCTGTGGGCTTCGGATGCCATCGTGGCAGTATCTCCAACTTATGCGAAAGAAATATTACAACCCGAATATGGTTGTGGATTAAATGACTTTTTCCAATCCCGCCGGGAAACATTGCACGGAATCATAAACGGTCTTGACGAAGTTTCATTCAATCCAGCAGAAGATACCGCGCTTGGGGTTAATTTCGATATTACTTCACTTGAAAAACGCGCCGCAAATAAAGGCATACTGCAGGAAAGACTCGGCTTGCCGCGTGAAGCCGAAACACCGTTGCTTGCGATGGTCACACGCATGGATATTCAAAAAGGCGTTGACCTTTCTTTCACCGCGCTGAAAAGCATGAAGCGCTCAAATTGGCAGGCAGTAATTTTAGGGACAGGGGATCCGAAGCTCGAAGAAGCCGCATTAAAATTACAGGCTTTATTTCCTGATCGAATTAATGTTCAAACCCGGTACGACGCCGGTCTTGCGCGTCAGATCTACGCTGGAGCAGATATGCTGCTTATGCCTTCACGATATGAGCCGTGTGGACTTTCCCAAATGATCGCGATGCATTATGGCTGTATTCCCATCGTACGCGCGGCAGGCGGTCTGAACGATACGGTCATTCATGGGAAAACAGGCTTCGTTTTTCAAAAAGCCCACCACATGTCATTAATGGCCGCGATAAATTCTGCATTCAAAATTTATGCAGACCCTGAAAAATGGCAAACCATGCAGCGCGTAGGAATGGCTCAGGATTTTTCTTGGGAAAACTCCGCGAAAAAATATCTCGAACTCTATCAATCCATCATCAAACAATGACCTTCAAACGCTCTTCTGGCATTCTCCTTCACCCCTCCAGCCTGCCCAGCCCATATGGCATCGGCGACCTTGGCCCTCAGGCCTTTCGTTTCGTCGACTGGCTGTCATCCACGGGATGCAAACTCTGGCAGATGCTTCCGCTTGGACCAACTGGATATGGAGATTCTCCGTATCAAAGTTTTTCCGCCTTTGCGGGAAATCCATACTTGATCAGCCCCGATAATCTACTTGAAGATGAACTGTTGACCCAGGATGATTTAAATGGGATGAAGGACCTGCCCGCTTCAACTGTAAACTTTGGCCTGCTTATTCCCCGCAAGCTTGATCTTTTGCAACAGGCATTTTCCAACTACCGATCCCATCCTGAAAATTTGCGCTCAGCCTTTGATTATTTCTGCGCTGAAAATGCTGCCTGGCTCGATGACTACACTCTCTTCATGGCGTTGAAAGAGGCCAACGGCAGCGGCTCATGGAGCGGCTGGCCTGAACCGCTGCGCGCACGCAAGAAGGTTGCCTTGCGTAAATCTCAGAACGAACTTGCTGAAAGTGTGCTGCGTTACGCTTTCTATCAATTCCTATTTTTTCGTCAGTGGAATAAATTGCGCGCATATGCAAATGAACGCGGCATTCAGATCATTGGTGACATTCCGATTTTTGTAGCCTATGATTCTTCAGATGTATGGGCACATCCCGAATTATTCTTTTTGGATAAACACGGGAATCCAACCGTTGTGGCTGGAGTTCCGCCCGATGGATTTTCCTCGACTGGCCAACTATGGGGCAACCCGCTTTATAACTGGAAGATCCATAAAAACGATGGATACGCCTGGTGGCTTTCACGTGTGCGTTCCTCGTTGAAAATTTTTGATATCCTGCGCTTTGACCATTTCCGCGGCTTTGCTGGATATTATGAAATTCCCGCAGACCACAAAACTGCAGAATTTGGCCGATGGGTGACTGGCCCGGGTCAGGACCTAATCCGCGCAATTGATAAACACCTCGGCGATGGATTAATCACACCAGGAACTGGTTTGCCCATTATTGCAGAAGACCTGGGGTTGGTGACTCCAGATGTTATCGAATTGCTCGAAGCGTTCGATCTGCCGGGCATGAAGGTTTTGCAATTTGGTTTTTCAGGACCAGAAAATCCATTTTTACCGCATAATTATGTTCCCAATTGTGTGGCATATACAGGAACACACGATAACGACACTGCGCGCGGTTGGTATGAATCCGCTCAGCCGCATGAACGCAAATTTGCCATTCGGTACTTGCGGGTCGATGGTAGTGATTTCGCATGGGATTTGATCCGCGCAGTATGGGGCTCAGTTGCAGACATTGCAATTGCGCCGATGCAGGATGTTCTTAATTGCGGCGGTGAAGCGCGCATGAATTTCCCATCACGGTTGGGCGGGAACTGGGAGTGGCGAATTGCCGAGAGTGATTTACGCAAAGATCTGGCAAATCAACTTCGCGAATTGAACTGGTTGTTCAGTCGCTAATCAAATTTAATATTTGCAATGGAATAAGAGGGAAAAATTTAACGAACGATGTGTCTGGAATCTATATTCTCAAAACTTACATCGCTCAGTAATAATTTTAATTCCGTCATGTTATCAAATGGAATAGCACCGGCGGCTTTCAATGACTCGCTCGTTGTGAACGCAGCGTGACCATAGACTCTCATTCCTGCGCGGACGGCCGCTGTGACCCCAAGAACAGTATCCTCGATCACGATGCATCGATCGGGAGCTGCTTTGAATGCTTCGGCCGCGGCCAGGAAAACATCTGGAGCGGGTTTGGGGTGCGGCATTTCAAGGCCGCTGAAAATCGCCTTGCCGAAATATTCCGTCAGTCCTGCGATTTTTAATCGAAGTATGATCTCATCACGGCTGCCGTTTGAAGCGACACAGGCTGGCACGGACAAGCTCTCGAGGAGTGCTTGAATCCCAGGGACAGGCTTTAGCTCCTTTTCAGTCAACACCGAAAGCCGTTCATCAAAAATGGAAATAAAATTTGAGGGCGGGGTCCAATTCAGTTTTTGCGAAATAGCTTCCAGCCTTTTGTATATGACAGCCCCGGAAAATTCCCGCAAGAATTCTTCATAATTTACTTTGATGCCACGCTCTGCGAGTATTTGGACTAAGACTTGCGTGGCGAGTGGTTCGCTCTCCACCAATACGCCGTCGCAATCAAAAATGACAAGGTTAAAAGGGGTAGTTTTCATAGGAGCGGGGATTATACATGAATTTATTTGATGCTGGTCATCATGTTATACTGCCTCAAATGTCATAACAAAATAAGGAAAATATCCCATGCCTTCAACAT